>NZ_JAUBUJ010000114.1:0-25863 GCF_036705405.1 Microcoleus sp. B13-B6 | reverse complement strand
CCCCCTAACCCCCCTTAATAAGGGGGGGACAAGATTCTTCTCAAAGTCCCCCTTCTTAAGGGGGATTTAGGGGGATCTAGACTCAGCTATCAACAAGATATACAAAGGTTTTTAGGGGATTGTTGACAGCAATGGGCCCGGCACTACCCCTACTTTTCAGACTTGATACAACTTCCAACTAGCCATCGCCAACATTCCGTAAATAACCAACTTTAGCGGGCGTTGAGGCATAATTTGGCAGAATTTAGCACCCACTAAAACTCCCGGCACCGAACCCAACCAAATCGGCAAAACTAAACTCCAGTCTACCGTTCCGAGGCTGAGGTGTCCCAGAGATGTAAACATCAACAAAATTGCCGCCTGCGAAATATCTGTACCCACCAATTTAGAAGTATCCAGGCGGAAAAAAGCAATCAGCAACAGTGCAAACATCGCACCGGAAGACACGCTAGTGATTCCCACTATGCAGCCTAAAATTGCTGCCGCACTCACTGTACAAATACGGCCATAATTAGTATTTAAGTCCCATTTAGCGGGGGAAGGCAATTTAAAACTAGGGAAAAATGTTTTGACCACTAATTTGGTCAGCGATAAAGCGACAATTAGTGCGATCCCTACTCCGAGACAGCGCAGCAATATGCTGTCTAAGTCCTGACTTCCGCTGGATTTGATGCAGTGTAAAATCCACACGCCAGTCAGCGAACCGGGCACGCTGCCCAAAGCCAGCCACTTAACTATTTGCAAGTCGAGGGTCTTTTGCTGCCAGTGTTTGAAGCCGCCAACAACTTTCATCAGTGTGGCAGCTACGACATCCGAACTAATAGCAATTGATGCTGGAATTTGGAAAACAAAAATTAACATTGGGGTGATGAGCGACGCTCCGCCAACTCCGGTCAAACCAACGATAATGCCCACGAAAAAGCTGAGAAACGATAGTAATAAGTAGTTCACGGTTATGCCCAAAAACTGTGTATTTAAGCGCTGCCAACCAACAAATAGATAACTTGGGTGGCTAGAACAACACAGCTACACAGGCTAAATATCGCTTGCATTTCAATATGCGTTGCCAGGAGTTTTGCTTTTAAAGGCTTGAGATTTCTCGCGTCTTAAGCTACAAAAATCTTGGTTAAAGTAAGTAAATGCAAATCAACAAAACTACAAAAAATGTAGTGTAAAAGCTCCCTGATTTTCTTATAGGTACCTGTGTAACTGATGAAAAACCCTGGATTCATTTATGGGGTTTATATTCGGCTTTCTACCTGGAAGTGACGAGCGTCACAGGTAAAGCATAGCTGAGGTTAACCGAGTCCTTGCCGGAAAAGAAATCGGGAGTTTCGAGAACATTAAAATGAATCAAT
This sequence comes from Microcoleus sp. B13-B6, assembly GCF_036705405.1. Lineage (NCBI taxonomy): Bacteria > Bacillati > Cyanobacteriota > Cyanophyceae > Oscillatoriales > Microcoleaceae > Microcoleus > Microcoleus sp. B13-B6. Next base: position 24,505 of record NZ_JAUBUJ010000114.1, on the reverse strand, counting down.
GCCACAATGACAACAGTGAAGGCGGTTGATGATACTAAACCCGTCAATAACTCTTTTTTGAGGTTTTTTTCCTTGGGTTTGTCTGTAAAAACATCTAAAGTTCCTAGCTGCATCAACAGAATTCCCACAATATTGGAAAGCCAGTAGCCGACAATTGTGCAAGGAAACAGTAAATCTGGGGAAAGCCAACTAAAGATATACCCAAAGGCGTAGGCAATTGGCAGATTGAAAAATATGTCGTTCCACCAACACAGGGGTGATAGCAAATATCCAATTGCCAGAAGCAACCCGCCTCTGATCTTTTTAAACCAGACTTCGTTAAAGCCCTTAGCTTCGGGCAACTGTTGGCTTAGTTGTCCTGCAAGCTGGTACTCTTCAATGACTTTTTTAGCGTTTTCCACGTTAATAGCTCATTACTCGATCGACTTACCGTAGTTTAACAGCACAAATCAGTTATGTCTAGTAAGTCAATCTAGTTACCGTATTTTGTGGAATCGGCTAAATATACTTTGTTTGCGGTACTAAAATATCTATCCGAGAGAGGTTGTTGAGAATGCTGGCTGGTGATAATTTAGGCGCCGATCGACAAATTGAAAGTTTCCGGCAAATGCTTGACTGTTTGCCAAAGATATGCGGTGTCGATTCCCCAGTAAAATTGCAGGTAAACGAGCAAAAGCCCGATCGCGACTGTCACGCCCAGCAATTTAGGGACTATTTTCGCGACTGTCTCAAGCACTACGAATGCTGCCCAGATAGCAGCAGCTAAGATAAGAATGGAAGCGATCGTGGCAACTGTATCGCTGTTCATGATTAACTCCTGTTGACAATCAATCGGGTATTACAAGACTACTTGGGCCCAGGGCGGCGGCCAAAATCGAATAAATTACTCCAATCCCCAATAAGCCCACAGCGGAACTGAAAAATAAAACCATGCCGTCTGGGGGATTGTAGGTATCGTGGTCAATTTGGTGGCGAACGGTGAAGTAATGCTTAGTTGAGATTAAGACTGTGACCCAACCTATTAGAGAGAAAATTAAACCCAACTTCCACCCCATCGCCTGACGGTAATGTACGGGCATTTGCACGACGCGAAGTCGGATGATGACGACGCCAAAACCCATGAGGGCGATCGCAGCCCGCATCCATGCTAAGAAGGTGCGCTCATTTGCCGATCGATCGATCGCCCGCGACAGATTTTGCTGTTTTGTTTTCTCATCATCTACTTGCATCGGTGGGAGCTCACATCTTGCACCATTCTCGATAAGCCTTTTTTGGGCGGGCAGGATGCCCAACCCCCTACTCCCCACAAGAAAATGCACTTTTTGTGGAACAGGCATCTTGCCTGTTCTTGACAATGGTGCAACATCTCCGTTGGAACGATAATTGCACGCGATCGAACTCTTTAATCTTCATATTAAACCGCCACCATTATTCAGGTGCCATCAAACCAAACGAGCTAGAAGGAACGGTGAACATATAATAAATTACCCCAGCCCCTAGGATGGCGATCGCGAGGCTGAAAAGAATTACCCAGCGATCGGTAGGTTCATAAGTATCGTAATCGATATCGTGACGGACACCAAAGTAGTGCTTAGTTGAGAATAACACCGTCAGCAAACCCACTGCTGAAAAAAGCAAACCCAACTTCCAGCCATTGCCGGGAGTTGGGAGTAGAGGGGGATGAAAGGTGCGAAGGCGCACGATAACTACGCCAAAACCCATCAGCGATATTGCTGTCCGCATCCATGCTAAATAAGTGCGCTCGTTTGCCAAGTGATCCCGCACCCGCGACGGATTTGGTCGCTTAATCTTTTCTGTAATTACTTTTGTGGATTTCCAATTTAATAGCATAGATAAACCTTTTAATTTTAACGGGAAATGAGAAGGTAAACCGATATATTTTCGCTGGGGTGATTATCCGCCGGGTATTTATACCCGGCGGGATTTTGCGTTGCAACTGGCTTTAAACAGCCGATCGCATTACAACTTCACCAAAACTAATCATTTTCCTCAGTTGGTGCGTTGGGAACTTGCGTATCTATGTAAGCCTGAGTCACATCAGGAACAAACCAATTCGCATCCCCAGGCTGGAAAACCTTAGCCGTAGGAACGTTGAATTCTACAGCCCCCGTAGCGGGATTAGCTCTGGCTACAACTTGAGTGCCGTCAACTATCTTAACAGCTAGACCGCCAGTCAATTCTTCTGAAGGTTGATCGGTCGTTCTTAAATCGGTTGCTTTGACATCGCTGGCTAGATAAATTCCATCGCAATCCCATTTATGTTCAGTTGTTTGGCCGTCAGCTAGAAAATAAAGGGCATTCTCGTAAGAAGACTCCGCTGCTTTTTTGCGTTTCGGGCCGTAGACAGCCAGGGTTTTTCCTGTCTCGTTGCGGCACTGACCCCAAGGTTTTCCCGTTTCTAAAGTGTATTTTTGAAACTCCAATTGAGAGATTTTTTTCTGGAGTTCTTCAGGGGTATAATTCTGGGCGATATTGGGTGCGTCTTTCGCTGCCTTGAGAGTGTTCAGAGATTGAGTCACCTCTATGTAGTCGGGATTGCTCGCATATTTCGGCGTTTTTGGAGCGTCGGCCCAGGATGGGGGAACGAATACTAAATTGGCGGTCATTACCAAGAGCACTAAAACAAATTTGAAGATTTTCACAATTTTTCTCCTTTTCTCGATTGTCAGGTTTTTTCCAACTTTCTGTTTGCTTGCTATTTTAGGACTTAGGCAAAAACGATATCTCTTTAACTGGTTTGCCTGAAAAACCAAATTTTGCCGAAGCGAAAAATCTGTTTTTTTAGCATTATACCTATTGTCAAAGTCGCTCGGCGTGGGGTAGTGGCGAAGCGATCGGGCGAGCGTTTAGGGATTAATCCTCAATTTTTTAGCTCGGTTTGATTCACCACTACAGGATTTCTTGAGACAAGAGGTATATTGTTGCCTAAGTCTGGCAATTGGCTAGCTCAAAAGATGGTTTCAAGTTTCGTGACTACTTGAGGCTAAATTAGTTTGAAGCTGGTTTTAGCTTGGTCACTCACTTCCTTATTAACTTAGCATATTTGTTGATAAATTTCAAGCGATTTAGCGCAAGTTTTAAGCAAACAATTGTTAAGGGAAAAGTGATGAATTAGAACTTATGACTTATGGCTAATTATCTACCTATAGAGGGATGAAAGTAGCGGAAGCTTGGCTGATCATTAGTGAGATTAAAATGGCGGGATCAGCCGATAACTACCACTTTCAATCAGGATGAATATTCCCAAACCAATCAATACAAAAGGGACAGCAGCCTTGGTATAGCGAGTCAAAATATGGGCGATCGCCCTTTGGCGAGTTAACCGGTAAGCGACATAAGACCAAACACCTACCATCACCGAGAAAACCGCTAAAATCACCAGCAAGCTCGGCAAATCGCTGCTAGCAAACAGCGGCAAGTAAATACCGATGTTGTCACCCCCGTTAGCCACTGTTACCGCAGCCACATTCAAAGTTTGGGGGTTGAAAAGATTTACTAGCTTTGACACAGGTGAATTAGATTTCCGGTTAAATTCGCCCGATACTGCTTGTACGTCATTCTCCTCATTTTCTCTCTTGACTAAGTGACTGATGCCGATCGCGATCGGAACCAAACCCAGCAAGCCAATCCAAGCTTTCGGCACAATTAAACCGCCAAAAAAACCGGGCAAACTAGCAGCGATGAGTGCTGCAAATCCGAGGTACTTACCGACAAAGATATGCCGGGGGCGGAAAGTATCATTTACCTGGGCGAAGAACAGCATCGAAAGCACCATATCGTCGATATTGGTTGCGGCAAAAGATGTAATCCCGGCAATAATCGCTGCTGCAATCCAATTCATGTGCTGTCCCTGCAATTTTTTTAAACTTCAGTTCCGCTGGCGTTACCTCTGCTCATCGTTATCAAACAGAAAGCGCAACCAACTAAAGATATTATACTTAAAGTTGGGCTTGCCAGAGTGCCGCTTTTAACCAGAATCGCCATTCCCAATCCGATTAAAACAAAAGGCACAAGCTGATTGCCGTAGCGAGTCAAAGTATCTGCGATCGCCCGCATCTGAATTAACCGATAAGCAGCGTAGCACCAAACGCCCACCATCCCGAAGAATACAGTGAGAATCACCGCCAAACTTTCTAAAGTATTGCTAGCAAACAGCGGTACATATATCCCGATATTGTCGCCGCCATTTGCCACCGTCACCGCTGCTACGCTGTAAGTTTGAGGAGACAGAAAACTGCTAAAAAAAGATTTCTCAGATTGCTCTAATTCTGCCTCAACTTCCGAATCGTCAGTTTCGGAATTCAGCAAGCGGCTAAGCCCGATCGCAATTGGCAGCAAACCCAGCATTCCGATCCAATCTGGGGGAAAGATTAAGCGACCAAAAAACCCCGGAAGGCTAACAAAAACCAGTGCAGTAAAGCCCAGAAACTGACCGAAGACGATATGCCTGCGCCGAAATACTGCATTCACCTGCGAAAAAAACAGCAGCAGAATCAGAATATCGTCCAGATTCGTAGCTGTAAAAGCTGTCATACCAGTAGAAATAGCTGTTAGTAATTCATTCATTTCTGTGTCTCCTCAGATTTTTTATTTGGTTGTACTTGCTGGGATCGTATCTTCGGAACGGGCAAGATGCCCGTTCCACAAAAATTAAATTTTATTGTGGGTTCTTGATTCTAGCCCGCCATTGAAATGCTGATTGAGAATGCTGCAATATATCAGTAAAAACCCCGTTGCTTAAAAACTCTTTCTCGGAACAGCGAACTGGTAACTGTTAATCAAAAACGATCGCTGTCAAAGGGAACGGCTTTCAATCGAACACCACCGTAAATTGCATTTTCTTCCTCGAACTTGGCATGAATTGCGTCAATACCCTGCTCCATCGAACCCACAAGTCCCGGAGAACGCAGCCGTTGCCAGAAAAACCATCCGCAAGTAGCCACCAAGTACATCAAGAACAAGTAAGGAAACGCATCGTAAGGAGCTTCTGGAGGTGGGAACATAGTGCTGCCTGGAATGCCCACGCTGCCCGCAATCGGAATCATCATAAATGCGATCGCCACAGCCGAAAACGCTACATCCCGCACGCGCAATTTACCAATTTTGTGCAGGTACATCGGTGCGGCGATCGAAATTAAGACGTACACGGTTAAAAATCCGTAGCTGCAAATTGCCCCCAAATAACCCATACAATCGAACAGTTTGATGTTAAACATAGACATCACAGCAGGCACCAAAAATGTCATAAATGTACACATCGTTACTGCAACGTGGGGAGTTCTATTAGACGAATGCGCTACACCTAATGAAGAGTGAAACAAACCGTGCCTCGCCATCATAAAAAACACTCTCGCGGCTGGATTGATGCTGCCGAGCACGCAAGCAAAAAAGCTAAATAAAGCGCCGAAAGCCACTAACTCTCCCAGCCAACCCATGCCCACTTGTTGCGCTAGAAAAGTCAGAGGTTCTTCACTATTAGTAATAGAAACTCCAGTACCGCTAAAACCCAAAACCTCAATATAGGTCATCAAAATGAAGAATAAGCCTGCCATGACAGCACTGCCCATGACAGCCCTGGGGATATTTTTTAAGGGTTTTTTCGCTTCGTCGCCCAGAGATGTAGCGCTTTCAAAACCAGAGAAACCAAACATTACTAATACAAGTCCCGTCGCTATATTGCCGGGAGTTACGCCTTCCAAAGTTAATTGCGACATATCCAGGGCAAAACCTTTGTGCGCCCAGATGATCATTCCCAAGATAAAAATCGCTGCCACTGATGCCCCCTCCAGCCACAGCATCGCCATAGCAGAGAGTTGGATATCTTTATAACCTGCATACCAAGCAACGCCGGCCCCGATCGCTAACAGCGTAATCGGTGAGGGATGGATGCCTAAATGACCGATGAAAGTACCCGTAAAGTTGGCAAAACCACACAAAACGGCCATCGCAGTAAATAGATAAGCGAGTACCAAACTCCAGCCGCAAATTACGCCGGCAGTCGGGCCTAGTCCTTTAACAATATAAGAATAAAGAGAACCGGCAGAAGCCGATCGACTCGCAAATTGGTTGATATTGATGCTGACAAATACTAGGCCTATCAAGCCGATGAGAAAGCTCAGCCAAGCCCCGTTACCCGAAAGAGCGACAATTAACCCTATATTAGATGCTGGTATCGTTGTAGGTGCAATGACGGCAAAGGATTGAGCTAAAACCTCCCCAAAGGAGAGGCAGTCCGGCTTTAAGCCGTGGGGACTGTGATTTTTTGGCGTTTTCTTAGTCATTTATCAGAAAAATGGGTTTGAAACCCCGTCCTTTTAGGACGGCTTTACAGTTCGCCATGAGTTGTAAGCCAGAAACTTACAATCCGTGGGCTTTGCGTTTTGACACAGGCGTTTTCCTGTACCAAGACTGTGCAGGCTAATGCGAGATTTTTTCGCATCTTCGCCACCTACATAACACTTTCCATACGATAGATGCTTGACAATCCCCCCACGCTTCAATCCTTGCGACATGGAGCCACCGTAAGGACGGCGATATCCATTTTTCCCAGGGTTAAAAACGTGCAATTGTCTGCGATAAATACGGATGGGCTTACATTCCATCACCACCATATTTTCTGGTGATATATTGCCACCTACCAACAGGTAAGCTAGCACCCAAGAATCGACACAATGGGCATCAAAAACATTGGATAACTTTGCCTTACATTTTTTTAGACCTAATCTTTGACGAGTTAAGTAGGTGTCGGTATAGCCATCAAATAGGGTGAGAGGTGCAATTTTTTCCAACTCGGAATAACACCATTTTTTGCCAACTTCTAAAGGCGAAAATGACGTGTTCCACTTGTGGCAACCTTTTTTTGTCAATGCTTTTACATCCTCAATTCCAATACCGGAGAGGGGAAAGATGGTATCAAAAACTTTGACTACTCGGATTTTGAATTGCCAACGCGCCTTAGTGCTGGGAGGAATTGCGCCACGCGAACGGTTTTGACGAGGTTGGCGACAAGGTGTTTTTCGATTACGTCTTGCACGTCTGGCATTTGTACTTGTCTCTTCAGCATCTTTAACCCAATCAACAGCATGAAACTGCTGATTTAAGTAGGTGTGAGCTTTTGATTTGACTGTGTACCCCTCACGTTTAGAACCCGGATCGATTCCAACTGCTACGGGTTGAGTATGACGATTTGAAGGTTCAACGTTTAAGCGAACACAAAAGATCCCTTTACGGAAAAATGGTGTTGCTTTTCCAGATTTAATCCAACGCTCTGCCCTTGCGGGTGTTGTTGGCATTAAAGGACGTTGCTCAAAGTCCACTACAGGAACGTATTGCATGGTGTTTGTTTGGCGATAAGCCTAACTGTTTAATTTCCTTCGACTTTGACTAACGGAGTGGTTACGGGTTAGGAATAGCGCCTGTAACGTCCAATGAAAGTGCCACCTTCAGTTAGTTCAAATTGGCTTCTCGGCCGTTGTCTAGTCCTACTTGCGCTTGTGTTCCACCTATGGCTTGGTTTCTCTACAAGCCCCATCCCTTTAGGGTGGGGTTAGTGACTTATCTTCTCTCTTTTTGTCGATCGACTTTTGGCGATCGGCTTAAACTTGTCGGTGCTGCTTCAGCATCGGGCCCTGCGTTAGAAGCTTAAGTATCACCTTAAGGCTCTTGACAGGTAGAATCAAATGGTATTTTTTATCGAATTAATAAATACAAGTGATGCAATGCTGCAGCCAAAGAACTGTTGGAAGACGACACCTATCTGTCGCCACCAGCCCAAACCCTTGATATTAAAAGGAAAATTTAAATAGCGGCTGGCAACCGTCCTTTTTTGGTAATTCCAACCTGTACCAGAGACTCGATCGAAAAGTTCACGTCAAAGCTTAGCCGCAAGAGATTTTAATCTCAAAAAATAACTGTATTTAGTAAAGGAACCCTCAGCATGGCCGGAATGACGCTTGACCAACTGCGAGTTTTTCTAGCTGTCGCGGAACATCTGCACTTCAGCCGCGCAGCGGAGGAACTTTACATCACCCAACCCGCTGTCAGTGCGACAATCCAAAGCTTAGAGGCGCAATACGGAGTAAAACTATTCCACCGCATCGGCCGCCGCATCGAAATCACAGATGCTGGGAAGTTGCTGCAAGTTGAAACGCAGAAAATTCTAGACCAAGTTGCTTTGACAGAGAGAGGTTTGCGGGAGTTGAACGACTTGCAGCGAGGCGAATTAAACTTGGGTTGCAGTCTGACCATTGGCAATTATTGGTTGCCTGATAAACTTAGCAAGTTCAAACAAAAATATCCTGGTATTTGCGTGAATTGTACTCTGGCAAATGCCGAAGAAATTTGTGCAGGGACGGCGACGGGAACATTTGATTTGGGTTTAGTGACGGGAGACCTCAAAGCTTCGCTTAAGAGCACTCTGGAGGAAGAAGTTATAGGCAGCGAACGCTTGCTGATTGTAGTTGGCAAATCTCACCCTTGGTTTGAACGTGCAGAGGTGAGTTTAGCGGAAATTGCGAAAACGGATTGGGTGATGCGAGAAGCTGGTTCGGGAGTTCAGCAAATGTTGGAACAAGCTTTGCAAAGTTGGGGCATTAATCCCCATGAATTGAATGTAACTTTAGTTTTGAACAGCAGTGAAATGGTAAAAGCAGTGGTGGAAAGTGGCACAGGTGCAGCGGCTATTCCTGAATTGATGGTAAAAAAAGAATTGCAGCTATCTACACTGCGATCGATAAAAATTTCAGCTAGCGAACCGAGTTCAAATGTATCTTTTGAAATAATTAAACCTGTTTTGAAACTGAAACACCGACAGCGTTTTCAAACGGGAATTGCTAAAGCCTTTGAACAGATATTAACTTAAGGTGCGGGTAATATCATGTCTGATCGATCGCCAATAATACATAAGCCGGGGCGGGTTTGTGAGATTGTCCGTTAGGGGCAAATATTATTGGTGAACCCGCCCCTACAGGAATCAGGATAATCGACCGGACATGATATAATTGGTAATTCAGGACTTATACCAATTTAATGTGAAGTTGCACATATCTCGATCCCCCTCGCATACCCCCTACTCCCCCTGGTTGTTGGGGAGTAGGGGTTGACTTTGAGAAGAATCTTGTCCCCCCCTTAGTAGGGGCGGTGCGACCCCTACTCCCCGTGCCCGCCCTCTTGGCTAGGGGGGATCGGATTCTATGCAACCTCATAAAAAATTGGTATTACGCACCAATACTCAAGAAACCGGGTTTTTTACCGACATAAAAAGCTAAATTCCCTGTATTTTTGTACGGGACTTGTGCACCGATAGTCAGAAACCGGGTTTTTTTCCGAAAATCCTTCGTTGTAGGTCACAGATTAGGTAAAAAACCCGGTTTCTTTGGGCTGATGCGTCCAGGGCTGTTATCTCTCAACCAATTTCCTCAAGTCCAATAAATTTTTCCCCCCATCACCAACAATCAGCGGCAATTTCCCATCCCATTTTTCTATAGCCTGCCTTTCCAAAAGTTCGGGAGTCAAATTGTCCCGCAGCAACCTTTGCACTTCGGCTTCTCCCTTGGCTAAATTCACCTTAGCCTCGGCCTGTTTTACTGCCTTCAGCGCTAAAAACTCCCCTCTTTTTGCCTCCTGTTCGGCAATTTGTTTCGCCTCCACCGCCTCGCTAAACCGCTCAGAAAAGTGAACGTGTACTAAAGAAATATCGTCTACTGCAATGTGATATGTAACCAGCCTCAAGGTCAAAGAATCATCAACTGCGGCTTTAACTTCTCCCCGTTTAGTAATTATTTCTTCAGCCGTGTATTTGGCCATAACTGCTTTTAATACTTCTTCAACTGCCGGATCGATAATGCGAGCCACGACTTCTTTTTCGTCACCTATTTGTTGAAAAATAGCATTTGCTTCTTCTGGGATAATGTGCCAATTGAGCGCTACATCCGTGAAAACATCTTGCAAATCTTTTGAGGAAGCTTCAGCGGAACTTTCCTGTTTTTGTACCCTGACGCTCAACTTTTTTACAGTATAAACTGTGGGAACTATTACGTGAATTCCTTCTCCTAGTACCTGTTCTTGCACTTTGCCAAACTGCATCAGCACGCCCCGTTCTCCAGCGTTGACTATGATAAAAAATTTGGACAAAATAGCTAGAAATACTATTACTATAGCTAGTTGAACAGCTAGGTAAAACTCTTTATTTTTTTTATTGCTGGATTTGAGTGAGTCAACGTTACTGCTGGATTCTAAAACCATATTCCACCCCGATCGCACTTAATTCAATGACCAATATTGATTTAACCAATCTTCTATTTTCCTGCCATCAACAACTGTTCAAAATCCGCTGCCGCCAAAGGAGGACTGAACAAATATCCTTGCATTATATCGCACTTATAGCGCCAGAGAAAATCTTTTTCGGCTTCTGTTTCAACTCCTTCGGCAATTACCTCAAGACAGAGACTGTGCGCCATTTCAATAATAGCTTTGACAATCGCTGCATTTGTGCAACCATCGGTGATATTGCTGATAAAACAGCGGTCTATTTTTAAAGTATCGAAGGGGTATTGCGTCAGATAGCTTAAAGAAGAATACCCAGTTCCGAAATCGTCAAGAGATATACAAACTCCCAAATTTTTCAAATGTTGCAAAGTCGCGATCGCACTTTCCGCATCTTCTACCATCAAACTTTCTGTCAGCTCTAATTCTAAACTGCTCGCTTGCAAACCAGTCTCTGCTAAAATGTGGGCAACTCTGCTGCTGAGATCCGGTTGGTGAAATTGGCGTGGCGACAGATTTACCGCTATTCGGAGCGGGAAACCAGCATTTTGCCAAACTTGCATTTGCCTGCAAGCTGTCTGCAAAACCCACTCGCCTAACTGTACAATGAAGCCAGTTGCTTCGGCCTGGGGAATAAATTCTGCGGGCGAAATCAGCCCTTTTTCTGGATGCAGCCAGCGCACTAAAGCTTCTGCGCTGATAATTTTACCAGTGTGGACATTGACCTGCGGCTGATAATAAACTTGGAATTCTTCTCGTTCCAGTGCGTCGCACAAACTTGTTTTTATCCGATCTAATTTGTCGGCATCTTGGATCAATTCGCTGCTTTGCGATCGCAAAGTATTGTACTGTTCGGCGACAGCTTCTTGTTTTTTCAAGCGGCTCGATATCGCTCCCACAAGTTCAGCTTTAGTAAAAGGTTTAGTCAGGTAATCATCTGCTCCCAATTCCATACCTTGCCGCATTTCACAGCGATCGGCTTTACCGGTCAGAAAAACAAAAGGTACTGTAGCAGTAACAGGATTAGATCGCAAGGCCACCAGCACCCCATACCCGTCAAGTTCTGGCATCATCACGTCGCAAATAATCACGTCGGGAACATTTGACACCGCCGCATATAAACCTTGCGATCCATTTTCTGCACCCGTCACGTCGAAACCTTCAGCTTTGAGGAGTTTGAGAATATTCTCGCGAATTACTTGCTCGTCCTCAATCACTAGAATCTTTTTCATACGTCATTCCCTGAAAGCGGTATAATTGATAGGCGTTACTGAACGCGATAAGCGTCCCAATAACTGAGAACGCACAGCTCGATCGACCAAACAGCGGAATATTTTCCGACACAAATAGCAAACACCTGAAAAACGCTAATTTTTCAAGCACAACTAGATTAATGTTTCTGTGCTTACTCAGTGCCGTCCGTATTATTACGAGGTTAATTGATAATCTCTCAACTAATTCTAGGCGATCGACAGTTAGCAGCGCCTTAAATAACTGCTAAACTAATTGTGCCGCCTGAACGATTGTCTGCAAACAATCTCAGCCTATTTATAGCAGTTGCCAAAAATCATGCAACTGCAAGCAAGTTCCAAACCCTTGCATAGTCAGTCTTTCCCCCTTCTTGAATGTAAAATCTCAACTTTTAAATCTCAAATGGTATTACCTACTGGATTCCCTGAACCCGCACAGATTGGGGTGATAGAAGTTAAGCAATATCCTCAGTACCGCGCTGTCACCTACACCCACGCGGGCGATTTGCGACAAGCAACTGGCATCGCCTTCAATCCCTTATTTCAACACATCAGCAACAACCAAATTGCGATGACAACGCCAGTAGAAGCGCGCTACACCGAAACTTCCGGGCAAATCGATGCGGTTCCCCAAGCTGAAGTTTCGTTCCTCTATCCCACACCAAATATCGCCCCCAGCAGCGTTAACTCCGCTGTAGAAATCACGGATACTTCGCCGATGACGGTTGTCAGCATCGGCGTGCGCGGGGCCTACACTTGGGAAAGCTACGAAAATAATCTCCAGAAACTCAAAGATTGGCTTCAAGAACATCCTGAATATGAAATAGTTGGGCCGCCGCGTCGCTTTTTTTACAATTCCCCGATGACGCCGGAAGCAACTAAAATCAGCGAGGTACAAATTCCGATCAAGTGCCGCTGACGTGAACAACTAATTCGCGAATGTGACCCCGCTGGCGGTGTTCCCACAGGTAAATTCCCTGCCAAGTTCCTAACAGCAACCTGCCGCGATCGATCGGGATTTGTTCAGAAGTATGAGTCAGCGCCGTGCGAATGTGCGCCGGCATATCGTCTGGGCCTTCGGCATCGTGAATGTAGCGATCGTCCTCCGGTACCAGTTTAGCTAAAAAGTTAGCCAAATCCTTAAGTACATCCGGGTCAGCATTTTCTTGAATCACCAAACTAGCAGAAGTGTGGCGCAAAAATAAGCTACAAAGTCCTGTTTTAATACCTGAAGTCGCCACCGCATCTTCTATCTTAGGAGTGATTTTGGACAGAGATTTCCCGGTAGTTTGAATCTTGAGTATCTGTTGATAGTGATTCATTCGATTCTAGATTGTAGATTTTAGATTTTAGATTTTGGATGAGACTGATGCCAAACTCTTCTGTTGGCGGAGGTAGACTTTGTTTGTATAAGATCGATTTCTAATCGCACTTATGAAAAATAGTCTACAACAGCTTGGGCGATCGCCTCCGTACCATTTTTATCCAATTTATCCGACAAACAGGGCGGATGCAGCGGTTGTCGCAAAAACTCCCAATCCCCCTCAAAAAACTCCGTCGCCGTCAAAATTTGATGTTCCGCATAATTTTGAATCCCTTCCAGCAACACCGCAGCTTCTGCAAAACCTTCTCTCCTTATAGAAACAACAGGTATTTCCAAACGCAAAGCTTCCGCAAAAGTGCTGTATCCCGGTTTAGAAACTAAGCGCCCGCAGACAGGCATAATATCAACCGGACGCGGTAAAATCGGGAAAGATTTTGCAAACTCCTGATTTTTGACTTTAATCAAATTCGGCAAATCGGGAGATCCAGCATCAAAAGTAATAAATTGCCAGTCGCTAAATTGCTGTAAATTTTGATAAGGAATTTCCTCTAAACCCAATCCGCCGAAAGTCAACAATACAGTTTTTTCCAGCGGTGTTTCGATGCCGAATACTTCCCGAATTTTTTCGTTACTGTAGCGAGGATTGCCGCCAGTCAAGCCCACATCTTGAATATTTGGGAAAGCTGGCATCGGTTCGTGCAAAGGAAGACGAAAAAGTCGATCGCACATTCCGAAACATTCACCAATCCAATCTGCCATTTCTACAAATTCCCCGCCCCAATCGCGATAGATAAAATCCCACCCAAAATTGCTCATCATCCAGCAGGGAACCCCAGCCGCTGCCGCCATTCGCGTTGCCAAAGGAGGAATATCTGCCAGCACCAAACCTACCCGATTTTGCTTGATAAAAGTAACTTCGCTGGCAATTAGGGAATTTTGCTTTTTCCGAATTTCCCGCAATTTTTCCAGCGTCGCATCTTTATCCATATTCAAACTGTCAGCTTGTACCACACCCACATCAAAAGCGCGGGGACGGTGGATAAAGTCGCCCGTAATATAAGATTCTAGCAGCCAGCGAGGTGCTGTTGTTGTGATAATTAGTAAGATATCTGGATTTAATTCTTGAATTTTTGCAGCTACGGAGGAGACTCGGACAGCGTGCCCGAATCCGTGATTTGTGATGGCAATATATAATGTTGGTCGAGACATTAATAATAGGGGGGAATTGGGAATTGGGAATTGGGAATTGGGCATCGGGGATCGGCCAAACAGGGAATTGGAATTGGAGGTAGAGACTGGAATGAAACAAGGCCAAGTTTCAAGCGGGAGCATCTCAATGAAAGCAGCAAAGCTCGAAATTGGAATTAGGAGTCAGGAGTCAGGAGCCAGGAGAAAAGAGTCAGAAGGAAGAAGAAAGAAGTGTTTTTGCAAATATGAGATGCTCCCGTTTCAAGGGACGCAGAACGAACAATGACAAAATTAATAACTAATGACTATCCAATATACAAGAACTCATCAATCGCGCGCACCCTCAGACCAAACAGGTAATTGATTAATCTTGTCCAGCGTTATATCTACATACTTTTTACCGTCTGCCGCCAGATTTTCCCCAAAATATCCCTCATCGCCGTCGTGCTTGTGAGGGCCGCTCAAAGCTGCTGCATAGCGGCCTTGCAAACGAGCTTGGTTGAAAGGAGAAGTCGCGTACCAGTACCAGCGACTCGGAAAAACTATGCCGCCAATATCCTCAATTGAATCGCGGGTGCCGCGAAAGTGGAAAATGCGATCGGCCTCTGCAAAACCATTTTCTCCCGAAAAGACGCCCCCAACCGAAACAACCGTAATTTCTGCCTTCAGCCATTCTTTAAGATAGCGAGTAGCACCCAAAGCAACTTGTGCGCCGCCGCTAGTGCCAATTAAAATAACTTTCAAAGGCTTTTGAGGATTAACTGAAATGGGAGATTGAGCATTCATGCGCTCTATAATTGCCTTAGCCATTCCCTGATTGTATGCAAATCCGTAGCGATAATCTAGAGAAATTGCAAACCTCCAGAGATTGCGAATTTTGATGAATATATCCCCCGCAATCGGCCCGCTTTTTGCCTGTTCTGCAAACCGCCAAAAAGGAGCTAGCCACCGCTCTCCTCCTAAACTTTTGTTAGACGCTGAATAAGGAAAAACATCGCCCACTGCTACGCACTGCGGGTGACTTTTAACTAAACGCTTGAGAAAAAACTCTTCACCAGGGGTTAATTCATCCCCCGAAAAATCGCCAACTCCCGGTAAAAAGATGATATAACAATTGATCTGCGAAGACTTGCGGGCTTCTAAATTGCCCTTGTTTGAGGGCAATATCTCCGGCGGATTTTTCTTGATACCAAACGTTTCGGCACTTTGATTCAGCCACCATATAACAGTTCCCACCGGCGAAAGAATGCCCCAAACTAACAGGATTACACCTGCGATGAGCAACAAATTTAAACTTCCCCCGCGCAGCCATGCAAGTATCCGTAAAATCAATCTTAGCATTTAATAAAATCTGGTAGAATGCCAATTAATTACCTAATTATCTAGAAATAGTTCGGTGATTCTGCTGTATTAGAGCTTATTTTGTAAAAGTTGTCAACTATCTTGAGGAGCAGGAGTTCAACGTGAAGGGAGAAGATTCAATTGCAGGCTTGGGGGCAACCCTTTGGAACGCACTTTCTTTGAATGGCAATTTTTACGAAAAAACTCCCTACACTCGCAGAACTAAGCGGATAGCTTTAACAATTGTAATTTTAGCTGCGCTGTCCCGCGTGTTGGGCAGCGCTGTCATTTTGTTAATCAATCGAACTGAGCTATCAGTGTTATTTTTAGCACTTTGGATAGATGGTTTGGCAATCGCGGGGGGTTATTATTTTTGGACTTTCACTATCTTTAAAATCGGAGAGTGGCTGAAGCAGGGGCACGTAACTTATGGGGAGTTGTTGGTTCCGATCGGCTTTGCTTACGCGCCACAAGTGCTGAATTTTTTAACGCTAATTCCCTTGCTGGGAGAAGGAATTGAGCGGATATTAGCTGTGTGGAGTTTGCTAGCTGTAATTGTGGCGGTTCGCCAAGGTTTGGATATTCAAACTCGCTGGGCGGTGTTAATTTGTTTTGTGGGTTGGCCGTTGATTCAAATTGCGATCGGCTTTGTGAAAGTAGTTGAACAGTTGCTTTCACGATGGCTTTAATTCATCAATACGGAAGGAAAATACTAACCTCGCTTCCCTCTCCGGGTTCCGACTTGCAAATTAGCTTTCCTCCATGTTGTTCTACCACAATTTGATAACTGATAGACAATCCCAAACCCGTCCCCTTACCTACCTCTTTAGTAGTAAAAAACGGGTCAAATATTTTACCCAATACCTCCGAACTCATCCCCACACCATTATCTACAATGCGAATTGCTACTTGATTTCCTTCGGCGACTTCAGTGCAAATCTGAATTGTCGAGTCAACTTCCCTCCCTCTTTTTTCGCGAGACAAAGCATCAATAGCATTAGTCAGTACATTCATAAAAACCTGATTAATTTCTCCCGGATAGCAGTTCACTAAAGGCAAATTGCCGTACTCCTTGAGCACTTGAATATCAATTAATTTGTGATCCAAAATCATCAACGTGCTGTCGATACCTTCGTGGAGATTAACCCATTTTCTATCTGATTCATCTAGCCGAGAAAAGTTTCGCAGCGACAGCACGATATCGCGAACTCTCGCAGCACCAACTCTCATTGAATCTATCATTTTAGTGAAATCAGTCATCAAAAAATCTAAATCTATTTGCTCTGTTTCATTGACTATTTCTTGCACGGGATTTGGGTAATGATTTTGGTATAAACGTAGTAAATCTAGTAAGTTTTCAGCGTATTCATTGGTGTAATGTAAATTTCCATAAATAAAATTAATCGGGTTATTAATTTCGTGAGCAATTCCCCCGACGACTTGCCCTAAACTGGACATTTTTTCACTTTGAATTAGCTGCAATTGAGTGTGGCGGAGTTCTTCCAATGCAGTTTGCAATTTCTCAGTTCTTTGCGCTACTCGCGTTTCCAGAATAGTATAAAAACGGGCATTTTCTAGAGAAATAGCTGCTTGTGCAGACAATATTCCCAAAATTTCTAGCCTGTCGCTAGTAAAAGCACCTTTTGTTAAATTATTTTCTAAATAAAAAATTCCCGTAAGGTTGCCTTGATGGATAATCGGCAATACCAGGATAGATAGGGGTTTATTGGTGGCAATATACGGGTCAAATTGGAATTGATCGGATCGGGTAGCATCGTCTAAAACCAAGTATTGTTGGGTTCTTTCTACATAGTTAATTAAGGAAATGGGCAGAATCTCGGATTCGGCAATCGGGATAGATTGTAACAGAGTTACATCATTTAACTCACCTGTAACTCCAGCTTCTATGAATAATTGATTACCTGTCTTGGCAAGAAATAATACTTTTTGAGCGCCTGCGTTTTCCTTCACAAGCTGTACGAGTTTCTCTAGCAAACGGCTGAGGATAATTTCGCTCGAAACAGCTTGAGATGCTTTGACAACTGTTGGTAAATCCAGCATCAAGCTATTGTCAACAGTAGTGGTAGCAGTCATGAGATCAACATTTTTAGATATTGCTCCTTGATTGCGATCGACTAAATAATGATAACGGGATTCTAAGTATTTAACTTTTGCTATAGCTCCCCAGCGGATGTAGGCATAATAAGCTTTGGTCAGATAAGAGCGAGAAATTATCTCTTTATCCAAAGATTGATAAAACTCTCCAGCTAATTCATATGCTAATGCTTCTTCTTGGATGTAACCGTTAGCAGCAGCTCCTTTAATAGCGAAGTCATAATAATCCATTGCTGCAAGTTTATCGCTAAAAATTCTAGCTTTCTCAGCTTCAACTAAGTCGTACTTGTGCTGATAATTCATGGGTGCATGGTAGGCCCACTTTTTCATGATTTGCTGATTATAGTTAACAATAGCTAAGTCTGCTTCTTGATTGTCACTGTCAGGATAGTTAGCCAGGAGGGCCAGCGAATAGTAGAAATTGTGTACCCCAACAGTGATTAAGCCGATCGCCCCATCTGCGTATTCTGCCGCTAATTTACCGCTGGCCACAGCCGCAGCATAATCTTTAAGTAAATAAAGCAGCATCAATTTAGCAACATAAGCTGCAAACAGCGACATTCGATTATTTTCTTTCTGCCAACGCGACATCACAGCAGGTTCATCCAACCTGTCGCTAACTAATCGTACTTGCTCTGCTGTTTGGCTTCTTAAGCTTGAAGCAAGTAATTGCCAAATCTTAGCATAACCTATGGCAAATTCGTGTTTATTCTTTATCAAATAATCCATATAAATGCTTTGTTTTTCCGTGACATATTCTAGCGGTTCTCCAACCATAAATAAATTAGTAATATAGTGCTTAGAATTATAAATCGCCCATTCTACATCACCACTTTCCAAACCAAAATTCCTTCCTTCTAGAAAGGAAGCAAGTGTATTTTTAGTAGACTCTTTCCATATTCTGATATGACCATTAAACATTACATAAACCTTAGCTTTCTGTTGGCTAGCATTAAATTGTTCTAGCAGCTTTAAAGCGATTAGCCCAGCGTAGTAGCCAGCTTCGATGTCGCCTTCGATGCCGCACAGCATCATTCCATAAAGAGTATAAGGAAAAGTGGCTAATGCTGAATGACCGCGATCGATACAAAGATTGACCATAGTCAAGACGAGGGAGGAGACAATTTCTGGTTTGGCAATATAAGCAGGAGGATAGAGGGCTGTCAGGATTTCCATAGCTGCCAGTTGATAAGGATCTGTCATAACTGGCAGGTTCTCTAATTCCTCAATTCGCGGCAATTTTGGCACTGCAATAGTTGGGCTGTCTAATAGGTTTATTCCCAGCATTTTCAGCACTTCTAGACCAGTTTCAACAGCTTGTAGCATCTGGCTTTGAGCCTGATAAAATATGATTTTTAGCTGATACACTTTTACTATGTCAAGCTGGTTTTTAGCCGATCGCAAAACCACTTCTGCCAAAACTTCTGCTTGCTCAAAGTTGGTGTTTAAATATTCCGCTTCCAGCGTCTCTACATACAACCGCAGCGTCATGCTATAGTTGCGATCCCAGCTATCCGGTGCTAATAACGACATTCCCACATTCAAATACTTAACAGCGGGTTCATAAGCGTTAGCTGCTTTTGCCTTATGTCCAGCGATTAAATTTAATCCGGCTAATTCATCTTTTTCGGATTGTCGCCTGAGACAATCAATTCCTACATTCAACTGGTTGATAATATCAAAAATTTTCTCTTCTACTTTCTCTGCGGGCGTATTTTTCAACAGCAATTTACCGATGCTAAGATGAGTGGCTTTCTTTTCGTCATCAGGAATCAGCGAATATGCAGCTTGCTGGACGCGATCGTGCAAAAATTTATAGCTGACTCGCGAAGAATCGAAAGTTAAATTAGCTCCTGCTTCTCCATCTAAAAATAAAGGAATGAGGTAAGTCTCATTCAAGGGAAGTATTAACCCCGCTTGCAAAGCATCCCAGAGTTCAGTCGCAGTGACTGACGGAGATTTTTCGTTGACAGTAGATAGAACATCTAAAGTGAATTTGTCCCCAACACAAGCCGCCAATTTCAAAACTTGTTGTGTAGTCTCTGGCAACTGTTGAATCCGACTGGCTACCAGTTCAACTACACTCTTATCTATGATGCCAATAGCGTGAATATCCTCAATGTTCCACTGCCACTGCCCTTTTATTCCGGGAGACAGCAGCCCGGTAAAGTCAAATCTCAAAAGTTTTTCTTGATAAAGAGTGTTGAGCAATTGCGTCAAGAAAAAAGGATTGCCACCACTCTTATTCCAAATTAACTCCGCTAAAGGTTGAATTCTTTCTGAGTCATTAAATGTCTCAGAAATCAACTCAGTCACCTGGGCTAAAGAAAGAGGTTCCAGAACTAAATTGTTGAGAATAATCCCCGTTTCTTGAAGGTACTCTACTGTTTGCATTAAAGGATGTGTAGAGCTAACTTCATGGTCTCGATAGGCTCCAATTAATAGTAAATATTTGCTATCTGGGTCAGTCGCCAGCAATTCCATTAATTTCAATGTCGCTGAATCTGACCACTGCAAGTCATCGATAAATATGACTAAGGGATGCTCTTTTCGCGCGAATACGTGGATAAATTCTTTGAATAGCCTGTTAAAGCGGTTTTGTGCTTCTGTGGGGGGAAGTTCCGCAACCGCAGGCTGTTTGCCAATTACCAATTCTAGTTCGGGAATCACGTCAATAATTACTTGTCCGGCATCGCCTAGTGCGGCTAAAAGTTTATCTTGCCAATCTTGTAATTTTTTGATATTTTCCGTAAGTAACTGCTGGATCAAAGATTGAAAAGCTTGAATTAAAGATGCGTAAGGTATATTCCGCTGGAATTGGTCAAATTTACCTGAAATAAAATAACCCCGCTGTCTGGTGATGGGTTTTTGAATTTCGCTAACTACGGCCGATTTCCCTATACCTGCATAACCAGAAACTAGAATCACTTCAATTTGGGAAGGGGAAGAATCTTCGTCGCAAGGATTAGCTACACGTTCAAATGCTGCCAATAGTTCGCTGACTTGTGTTTCCCGCCCGTACAATTTTTGAGGAATCAACAACTGACTCAATATATCTAAGTTTCCTGGCGTAAAATCGACTATCTTCCCTGTAGTTTCTAACTGATATAAACACATTTCTAAATCGGCTAACAAGCCGCCGGCTGTTTGATATCTATTTTCGGCATTTTTAGCCATTAACTTCATCACAATTTGTGAAATTGCTGGTGGAATGTCGGAATTAATTTGCTCCGGCAAAATTGCTTGAGAAGCGATGTGACTGTAAACTATTTCTAAAGGGTCGTTGCTCATAAATGGCAATTGACCTGTCAGCATTTCATATAAAGTGATTCCTAGAGAATAAAAGTCGGTGCGGTAGTCGAGGGTGCGGTTCATTCTCCCGGTTTGTTCGGGAGACATATAAGCAAAAGTACCGACTATAGAGTTAATATTATTTATTTGGGGATTTTCTTTGGACAAGCGTGAAGCAATCCCGAAATCTGTCAGTTTAATAATTCCTGTTGCGCTGTGTATGATGATATTGCTTGGCTTAATATCTTTGTGAATAATTTTTTGAAGGTGCAGATATTCTAAGGCTTTTATGAGTTGGATGCCAAACGTCAAACAGGTGATGACTTCGAGCTTTTGTCTCGACAGGAGGCGATCGAGAGATTCGCCCTCAAAGTCTTCTAAAAGCAAGCCGAGACGGTTGTCAAAGGTTTCTAGGCTAAGGACTTTAACTAGGCCGGGATGGTCTAAATCTTGGCGAATGCGATACTCGTGCTTGATCCGAGTAATTGCATCAAGGGTGGGATATTCAGCTTTCAGGATTTTGAGTACGGTTGTCTGCTGCTGGGTGGGGATTTTTCCTCGATAAATAATCGTTTCGATACCTTCGTGGAGAGTGGAGTGGATTTGGTATTGCGAGAGAAATTGCATGGAGTTCTGCTGAGAGTTGAAAATATATGTGATTCTAGTCTGTGTTCGCTGTTGACTGTGGGCTGTTGGCTGACGGCACGACCACCCTCAACCGTCAAAAGTCTTGACATGGCAACTGTTATATGCTTCATTCAACCATGTACTTAGGCAAACAAAAATTAAGCTTAATTTACTGGAACAAGAATATGATTTATACATAACAATGATATTATTCATGCAATCAAGCCATTTTGCTACTATTATTCTCAATTAATATCCGATCGACAGCGGACGGCAACCACACCCCTACTATTCGGGTCTCCCCACTGTCCCTACCTCCTTAGCAAGATACATTGTTAAAGAAGGAAATACACAAAAATTTACATCTATAATTTGTGTAGTGTTCCAAATCGCTCCTCACCAGCAGCGATACAGCCCTCGCCAAGACAGTAGGATAGAAAAAATATGTTTGAACGCTTTACAGAACAAGCCATTAAAGCAATCATGCTAGCCCAAGAGGAAGCGCGACGCCTCGGTCACAATTTTGTAGGCACCGAGCAAATCCTCCTGGGACTCGTCGGCGAAGGCACTGGCATCGCTGCAAAAGTATTACTGGATATGGGCCTCAACTTGAAAGAGGCGCGCAATGAAATTGAAAATATCATCGGTAGAGGTTCCGGGTTCCTCCCGCCGGAAATTCCTTTTACACCCCGCGTCAAGCGCATTTTTGAGACGGCCCTCAACGAAGCGCGGCAGTTAGGGCACAATTACATCGGCACCGAGCACATCCTGCTAGGGTTGATTCAGGACGATGAAGGGGTGGCGGCGAAGGTGCTGCAAAACTTGGGAATCGATCGCCAGAGAGTCCGCACCCAGGTAATTCGTGCCGTGGGAGAAGTCGCGGCGGTACCCGGAGGTAGGGGAGATAGCGGCGATCGCAAAATCCCGACTTTAGAAGAATTTGGCACAAACCTGACTAAGTTAGCCGCAGCCGGCAAACTCGATCCCGTAGTGGGCCGCGAAAATGAAATCGAGCGCGTGATCCAAGTCCTCGGCCGCCGCACGAAGAACAATCCAGTGTTAGTCGGCGAACCGGGAGTCGGCAAAACCGCCCTCGCCGAAGGCTTAGCCCAGCGGATTGTTAATAGAAACGTCCCGGAAATTTTAGAAGACAAACAAGTAATCAGCCTCGATATGGGTTCGCTGATTGCTGGTACAAAGTTCCGAGGCGAATTTGAAGAACGGCTGACGAAAATCATGGCCGAAATTCGCGCTGCCGGCAACATCATTCTGGTCATCGATGAAATTCACACCTTAGTCGGTGCAGGCGCAATTCAAGGTAGCATGGACGCATCCAATATGCTCAAACCAGCCCTTGCCAGAGGCGAATTGCAGTGTGTCGGCGCAACTACCCTGGACGAATATCGCAAACACATCGAGCGCGACGCTGCCTTAGAACGGCGCTTCCAACCGATCAAAGTCGGTGAACCGAGCGTGGCTGAAACAATAGAAATATTGTACGGGTTGCGATCGGCTTACGAACAGCATCACAGACTGACAATTTCCGACGCAGCTTTAGAAGCAGCGGCCACACTGTCAGACAGATACATTAACGATCGGTTTTTGCCAGACAAGGCGATCGACTTAATTGACGAAGCAGGTTCCCGCGTCCGCGTGATGAATTCGCAAACCCCGCCCGAAGTTAAAGAGCTCAAAAAGCAACTGCCTGCAGTAACAAAAGAAAAAGATGCAGCAGTGCGCGAGCAAGACTTCGACAAAGCTGGAAAATTGCGCGATCGCGAATTAGAAATTGAAGCCGAAATCGCCGAAGCTACGATCAACAAAAGCCAACTCAAAACTTCTCCCATCGTCACCGAAGAAGACATCGCCCACATCGTGGCTAATTGGACGGGAGTACCAGTCAGCAAGCTGACAGAATCCGAATCGGAATTGCTGCTGCACATGGAAGACACTTTGCACCAGCGCTTGATCGGTCAAGAAGAAGCTGTCAGCGCAGTTTCTAGGGCTATCCGCCGCGCGCGGGTAGGCTTGAAAAATCCCAATCGCCCGATCGCCAGTTTCATCTTTTCCGGCCCCACAGGCGTCGGCAAAACGGAACTTACAAAAGCCCTAGCAACATATTTCTTCGGTTCCGAAGAAGCCATGATTCGGTTAGATATGTCCGAATTCATGGAACGCCACACGGTTTCCAAACTCATCGGTTCGCCTCCGGGTTACGTCGGCTACGACGAAGGCGGCCAACTAACAGAAGCAGTCCGGCGCCGTCCTTACACGGTCATCTTGTTCGACGAAATCGAAAAAGCTCACCCGGATGTCTTCAACATGATGCTGCAAATCTTGGAAGACGGCCGCTTAACTGATGCTAAAGGTCGGACAGTAGACTTTAAGAATACACTACTGATCATGACCTCAAACATCGGTTCGCGAGTGATTGAAAAAGGTGGCGGCGGTCTCGGTTTCGAGTTTGCTGAAAGTGCCACAGACGTTCAGTACAACCGCGTTCGCAGCTTGGTAAACGAAGAACTGAAACAGTTTTTCCGTCCCGAATTTATCAACCGCTTGGATGAGATTATCGTCTTCCGCCAGTTGAACAGGGAAGAAGTCAAGCAGATTGCGGACATTATGTTGCAGCAAGTCTTCAGCCGCTTAACCGAACAGGGTATTACTTTGTCGGTGACAGACCGGTTCAAGGACTTGTTAGTTACAGAAGGCTACAATCCCAGCTACGGTGCTCGACCTTTGCGCCGCGCAATCATGCGGTTGTTGGAAGATGTACTGGCTGAGGAAATGCTGTCTGGGAAGCTGAAAGACGGCCAAAAGGCGATCGTTGATGTGGATGAAAACGGTCAGGTTAAGGTAGTACCCGATGGTTCATCTGAGCCGAAATTGCCCGAATTCGCATTAAGCCATTAATGCACTCTAAAAACGGATAAATACTGTTGATTAAAAACCCGGTTTCTTCGAGAAACCGGGTTTTTAATTAAAAAATACCAGTAAAAAAAAAGCAACTTAGGAATGAGAATTAAATAACTTAGAATTTTGATGGTTCTTGTGGGATGGGCGTCCCGCCCGTCCAGAAAGGGCG
>NZ_JAUBUJ010000113.1:0-26378 GCF_036705405.1 Microcoleus sp. B13-B6 | reverse complement strand
CTTTTTGGACGGGCGGGACGCCCATCCCACAATAACAATTAAAATTGTAAGTTATTTAATTCGCGCTCCTAAGAGGGTATCGAATCACGAACTAGACTGGGAACAGCACCGCCGACGTACCTCGCGGGATTTTTCGCCAAAAACAAAGCCCCCTCCAAGGAGGGGGCAAAACTGATGCGAGAGGTTTGGGAGTTTTATTTGATGGGTCGATCGAACAACCCGAAAAAAAAGCAGCATTCGCACCTGCCGTCAACTACCAAAACTCAAATTTTCAGTGTCAAAGTTTAGTAGCGTCCGCGTGAAGAGCGATCTTTGTCGCCCCAGCCGCCGCCACCCGATGAGCGTTTGTTGTCTTCGCGAGGTTTGGCTTTGTTGACTTTCAAGTCACGGCCCATCCACTCAGCACCGTCTAAAGCTGCGATGGCGGCTGCTTCTTCTGCCTCGCTTGCCATTTCCACAAAAGCAAAACCCCGCATCCTGCCTGTTTCCCGGTCCATTGGCACTTGGACGCGGCTTACAGTACCGTACTCGGCAAATACATCGTTGAGGTCCTCTTGTGTTACATCATATGAAAGATTACCCACGTAAATCGACATAAAATCTCCAGAATCATTAGGGTGCAGAGACTTAGATTCGGAGAGACGCTTGTAAATAAACACCAACAAACTACGCAACCGAATTTAATTCTTGGAAAACCACTATAACATGAAGCCAGCAGAATCAGCAATTGGCTGTCATAGATTTTCAATTTTCGGTGCCGAGCGGGCAATCGGCAACAGAAAGTATTGGTGATAACTGACATCTTACACTCTTGGCGTCATCCACTTGGTTTCTTGCTGCGCGATCGACCTGGTATCTGAGATTTTTCGTCGCTGTTACCAGGTTGATTGGGTCTGATTGAGAACAGTGCCTGAGATTCAGTTATAACTGACATCAGGCACTGTTATCCCTGGGCAAGCCTCCTGCCCGTTCCACCAGAGATAATTTTTTTTAGCCCAGGATTAATCTTCCGAGTCAATCTCCCCTCTTCCATCTCCCGTCTCCCATCGCATCCGATTTAGCGCCAGAGAATGCCGGTTCCCAAATAATTATCAAAAGAGTTATTAGTCATATCTACGCGCATTTTCTACATATATAGCAATCCTAAATAATTATGCAAATAATTTAGGATTGCTATAGTTTATTGCATCAGTCAGTAAGAAAATCATAATTTTTGATATAAAATTCCCATTCTATGCGTTTTTTAAGGCTTTCTGTAATTTCTCTATTTGCTCTTTCTCTGAGTTGATTCTATGCAGGCATTTTTACACTAATTACATGAAGTTGGTTTTCGGTTATACCGTCTTTAAATGCCTAACAGCTTATGTCCTGGGAAAGATGCGATCGCACTCCTACCTCCCTAGCATTGTAAAAGTTGAAAGCCCACAGTCCACAAAAATTGTCTGGTACAGAGAGAAGCAAGGCTAGACAAACGAGTGTGAAGCAGTTACAGAGGATTTTAGATGGTTATAAACAGTTCGTTGACCCGGCCCTTGGCTGTCGTGACGGGTGCCTCTAACGGTATCGGCTACGAACTCGCCAAACAGTTCGCTCAAAACGGATTCGATCTCCTAGTCACCGCCACCGGAGCGAGCATTAAAGAAGCGGCTCAAGCCTTTGAGGGGCTCGGTGCCAAAGTCGAGACAGTGCAGGCAGACCTCGCTACCTACGACGGTGTTGAGACGCTCTACAACCAGATAAAAGCGACTAATCGGCCAGTGGATGCGATCGCAATTAATGCCGGTGTCGGCGTCGGTGGCGACTTTGCCCGCGAGACAGACTTAAAGGACGAACTAAATCTAATTAACCTCAACGTTGTCTCGTCTGTGCATTTGGCTAAACGGGTAGTTAAGGATATGGTCGATCGGGGCGAGGGACGGATTCTATTCACTTCCTCCATTGCCGCCCTAATGCCGGGGCCATTCGAGGCAGTCTATGCAGCATCCAAAGCCTTCATCCACTCGTTTTCCGAAGGACTCCGCAATGAGTTAAAAGATACAGGTGTAACTGTCACCTCGCTCATGCCCGGCCCAACCGATACTAACTTCTTCCATCGGGCGGGAATGGACGACACCAAGGCGGGCGCAGACAAGAAAGATGATCCAGCCGAGGTTGCCAAACAGGGATTTGAAGCCTTGATGGCCGGTAAGGACAACATCATTGCAGGTTCACTCAAGACAAAGATTCTGGCCAGCGCGAGCAAAGTTTTACCTGATACCGTCACTGCCGAACTGCACAGTAAACTTACTGAACCGGGCTCTGCTAACCAATAATTTCCGCCCGTTTTACTATTCTTATGTGCAGATTTAAAGAAAGTAAATATCGCAGATAATAGCAAAATTGCAGCCGATAAAAGTGTGTTTACTTCTCCCAGTAGTGGCGATTTAGCAGAGTTTTCTCAGGCGTTCATCGATGGCATTATGCAGCATCGGGCTTGGATGCGAACTGAGGAATAAATGGTTCCCGCCTAAGTAATTTAGTACAGGACAATTATGCGAATTCATCATCTCAATTGTGGCTGTATGTGTCCCATTGGAGGGGCGCTTTTCGATGGCTTTAGTCGCGGTCTGACGGCTCACCTCGTCTGCCACTGTTTGCTCATTGAAACGAATCAGGGACTGGTTCTGATTGATACCGGCTTCGGATTGCGGGATATCAAGTCCCCTTACTCCCGGCTCAGCCCGTTTTTCGTCCATTTTAATAACATCCAGTTCGATCGCAAGTACACAGCAATCCATCAAATTGAACAGCTCGGATTTTCACCAAGCGATGTGCGCCATATTGTGCTAACCCACCTCGATTTCGATCATGCCGGTGGTCTAGAGGATTTCCCGGAAGCAACGGTACATGTCATGCAGGCTGAAATCGATGCCGCACACGATCGGCACGGTTTCATCACAAAAAGGCGCTATCGTCCGGGGCAGTGGGATGAAGTCAAACGCTGGAAATACTATTCGGCGGGTGGCGAACCTTGGTTTGGTTTTGAAGCAGTCCGTGACCTCGACGGATTGCCACCGGAGATTTTGCTAATCCCGTTGGTGGGGCACACGCGCGGTCATGCTGGCATTGCCATTGATACACCCGATGGCTGGCTTCTGCACGCAGGTGATGCCTATTTCTACCGACACGAGATGGATGCCGCTAACCGACGCTGCACGCCCGGTCTGCGCGCGTACCAATGGATGATGGAGGTCGATCGCAAGGCTAGGTTGCTCAATCAAGGTCGGCTGCACGAATTATCGGTGCAGCATAGTAAAGATGTGCGCGTGTTTTGCAGTCACGATGCTATTGAGTTAAAAGCCTTCGCTGGCGGGTATAGGAGTTCTTAAAACTAGAAATTTCATCCTTAGTTCGGAATTGCTTTTGCCCGATCGCGAATTGACAAATAACCTAAATTCAGCCAAAACCTTCTTCGATCGATCGTTACCCGGTAAACCTCCGCTATCCACTGCAACCATAAGCATTGATGCAGTCAACGGCGTCAGTATCGGCATCTCGGTCGAAGACCGCGCCCGCAACATCCAAGTAGCCATCCACCCGGACACCAAACCTCAAGACTTGCGCCGTCTCGGTCACATTTTCCCCTGCGGGCGATCGGACTCATCACCATGTGCCAGTTGCGTAAGTCCTGTGTAACTTTTTATGTTGAAAAAGGATTGAGATTAGGATTAGGCTAATCTTTTCCAGGAATAACAAGTTTTTGACTTACAACCGCAGATAAACACAAATGACCGCAGAGGGATATAGGCTTTGGGAGCATTCTTAAAAAATTCTCTAAATCAAACCCCACTCTTTTTCACCACTACTTCCACCTTTTCCGTCGTCCATTCCTCACTCGCATCAATCACAACCGTAATCTTCCGCTTAGGATTTTCTTCATCCACAACCGCCGCCAATAATTGTTCTAAGGCATTCTTAGGTTCTGGATGCTCAACCCCTTTCCGAGATTGGTCTAATGCTGGTAATTCCAAAAAATTAAAATTTGTTGCATCCACCGTAGCAAACACTTTAATGATAAATACTCCTTCCTGATAATTTTCTGGCAGTTCTAGTTTAATGCTAGTTCCTTTGTCTTGTCCGGGATCTACAGACTCATCACCAATACCTTTAGGATAGAATTTGACAATACTTAAATCGGGCTGGAATATCAAAGCCGAAATATTTAAAATTCGCTTAGATCCATTATGAATTCGCACGAAAAACTTTTCGGATTCTTCCAATACAGGAACATGAACTTCTGTATTAAAAGGTATAAATTCCCGCTTTTGTGATTTACCTAATTCAACCTTAAGTTTGCCATTTAAGGTGGTAGCAAAGGCATCCTCATTATCTAGCTCCAAAATAGTCTCATATCTGGCAACATGGATTAACCGATCGATAAGCCTTTTTGTGGCTTCAGGTTCATCAATTTTTATCGGAAAAAGAACATTTTTGATGGGTTCTTTATTGTCATCTAAAATCCAATACTCCCCTTCTGAATTCAGTGAAACAAAATAATCTACATTCTCATCTTTTTCATCTTCCGAACAAAACTCTATCCAGCCATGACCTTCAACTCCTGTTTTCACCCATTCTATTTCCATAGAAATTGATGCAATATTAACACCTGGAAATTGTGGTGACGTGTCAGGTAAGAGAAGGCGAACTTTGCGAATTTGTTTCAATCCTGGCGATACATAAACAGCAGGAGAACCAATTTCAAACATTCCTCTATCAATCATTCCTTGATATAATTTAGGATTGATGGCTCTAATACTGTCTATTTTTGTTACTTCTGCCCAACAATCGGATGCTCCAACTTCTACAACTTTAACCCTTGCAATTCGGTTTTCCTCATCCTTAAAATCCCTGGTTCTGAATTTAAAAATCTCGAATTCTGCTCCTTCTTTAATACTGCTAGCTTCACCGATTTGCAATTTAACTTGGTTTTTGGGAATATCTACTTGCATCACTGGCACAGTGCGAACAGTGCGAGTTACGGGTACACTACGCATAGGGGATGCGCCAGAGGTGAAGGAGACAGACTGACCCCCAAAAAAAGTGCGATCAGTCTCTCCCATCAACATTGGGGTTTGTCGTACAAATTCATTGTTAACTTGACTAGAAATTTTATTAAATAGCTCCTCTACAGAAATTTCTGTTCCCTCTTCCCGCAAAGCTTTTAATAAAAAATAAGTCAAAGCACCGTTGCGTTCGGTTCCTTCAAAAACCTTTTCATAAGCAAATTCATGATCCCGACAAGCAGCGATTAAGGTATAACCTTTGGGTTCGGGTAACAAACCATTAACAACCGTAATATTGCGGCTATTTTCTGTTGAAGTTTGCCAATTTTGGGCTAATTCCTGAAGCGATGCGACTAAACTATCCGTAGGTCGAGGAGTGGTATCAATAAACCCTTCCCCGCGAATCCGGTCATCTCCGCTCATTTCTCTCGTTGCACCACCGGAATGACAGCTATCGAGTACGAGGGTGACAACTAACTCTTTTTCCACCATTGCTTCGAGGAGTTTAGCAAATTCTATATCGCGCAAATAGCGGGAATTTGGTTGACCGATATCTGTAGGAACTAAGGCTTCATCTAATGCACCAAAACCTTTGAGGCTTTCAAAAATAGTTTTCGCCCGTCCCCCGTGACCAGAGTAGTGAATATATACTTGGTCTTGGGGTTGGGCTTTGGCTGTTAGTTCCTTGAATTTGGCAACAATATTTTCATACGTGGGTAAAAGTTCCGGGGCTTCTTGGGGTTGGTTGGGATTGTCGGAAGCTGTAGCGGTGAGTTTAATGATTTGGTCGGAGGTGAGATTGAAGGTGTCTTTTAAATAAGTTTCGACGTGGTTAATATCTGGAACGCATCCTCGCAAGTTTTTGTAGTAGTTACCTTCTGGTAAACGATGGGGGAAGTAGAAATTGATGCCGATGAGGAGGGCGTAGAAGTTGGGGGTTTGGTTTGTCATGGTTGTTGGGGGGTAAGGTTTGATAGTTATGTAGCGTTGAAGTGGGGGTTTTATGTAATACAGCTTAGTGTACTGCATTACAACGGGAACCGCTGTAACATAGCAGAAGTAAAACCTATCTAACTATTGGATGGGTTCTGACACCAAATGCCCTACTAAACTCTAAATATAGAAAAAGAGATTTTGATGAAATATTAAAATATTATTTTTTTGCCATGTTATGTGTTATACTGCCCTAGAGTCGGGAGCTAAGTCTTAATCTTAAAGTGCTTAAGGAAAATTTGAGTATGTCTAAGAATACTAATATTTCCGAGAATCAAGAACCAAACCCGCGTGAAATTATAATTGTTTTAAAGCCACTTTTTGAAGAGTTTAACCAAGTCCTTCAAAAATATGGGTTGAAAGATGTTAAAGTGGTTAATTTTACTACCATTGTTTCATCAAAGGTAGTTAGAGAAGCAACAGAGTCATCGAAAACTATCTGGGAAGAATATAATGAGATATTGAGAAAAACAGGTTTTAGTGATGTCTATAAAGATTTAGAGATAATTGATTGTACTATAGCTGCTAGATCACTTATTAGACAACCACAATATGCTTTTCCTCCATCTATTTCAGATGATAGAAAAGAGGAAATTCTTTCATTTCTGAAAGACCAGCTTACTTTCTTGACATGTAAATGTCGAGATATAAAAAATAAGTGCATACGATGTCCTCATGGAACTCATTGATCAAAACACTGATTAAGTAGCCATCCTAAACTGCCTACAGTAGGACGCAGTTTAAGATGACTACTTTCTTTGACCAAAACCCCGAATGTACTGCTGACAAGTTTTCTTAGCGGCTTGCGTCGAATAGTTCTTAGGCTGAATGAAGATAAAATGTTTCTGCAATTGCTTACAGGCTATTTCAAGCGGAAGTTGCCAGGAAACCAACCAAGAAACTGGCCATAAACTAATTGTATTTTCACTACCGCTAACAATCCACTTACCATCAGGACTGAAAGCAACCGAATTGACCGATGCTTTGTATACTTTGAGAGGTTGTCCAATCGGATGACCTGTATTAGCATCCCACAGGCGAATGGTCTTATCCAGGCTTCCACTAATAATCCATTTACTATTTGAACTGAAAGCTAGGGAAGTAATTGTATCTTGATGTCCTTTTAGAGGTTGTCCACTCGGCTGACCGCTAGTAATGTCCCACAAGTGAATTGTATTATCACTACCACCGCTGGCAATACGCTTGCCATTACGACTAAAGGCAACCGAATAGACCTCACTTAAATGTTCTTTTAGAGGTTTCCCAATGGGCTGACCTGTGGTGGCATCCCATAAGCGAATGGTCTTATCCTCACTACCACTGGCAACACGCTTGCCATCAGGACTAAAGGCAACAGACCAGACAGCTTTCTGATGTCCCTTTAGGGATTGCCCAATGGGCTGACCTGTAGTGGCATTCCACAAGCGAATAGTGTTATCCTCACTACCACTGACAACACGTTTGCCATCAGGACTAAAAGCTACTGACAAAACTGCTTTTTGATGTCCCATTAGGGGTTTTCCAATCGGCTGACCTGTAGTGGCATCCCACAAGCGAATGGTCTTATCGTCACTACCACTGGCAATACGCTTACCATCAGGACTAAAGGCAACCGAATAGATATTCTCTAAATGTCCTTTTAGCGGTTTTCCAAGTGGCTGACGTGTAGTGGTATCCCACAGGCCAATCATACCGTCCTGGTGTCCGCTGGCAACCCGCTTGCTATTAGGGCTGAAAGCCACTGAATTAACCACTTCCTTAGATTCCCAAACGATCTGACTCATGGTGACATCCCATAGGCGGATCGTCTTATCAGGACTACTACTAACTACTTGCTTGCCATCAGGACTGAAAGCTACAGAATAGACAGCTTCCTGATGTCCTGTTAGGGGTTTTCCCATAGGCTGACCTGTAGCATCCCAGAGGCGGATCGTCTTATCGTCACTACCACTGACAATGCGCTTGCCATCAGGACTGAAAGCTACAGAATAAACAGCTTCCTGATGTCCTGTTAGGGGTTGTCCAATAGGCTGACCTGTGGCATTCCAGAGGCGAATCATCTTATCGTCACTACCACTGACAATGCGCTTGCCATCAGGACTGAAAGCTACAGAATAAACAGCTTCCTGATGTCCTGTTAGGGGTTGTCCAATAGGCTGACCTGTGGCATTCCAGAGGCGAATCATCTTATCGTCACTACCACTGACAATGCGCTTGCCATCAGGACTGAAAGCTACTGAAATCACCCCAGCTTTATGTCCCTCTAGAGGTTTTCCAAGTGGTTGACCTGTAGTGACATTCCAGAGGCGAATCGTCTTGTCCCAACTCCCACTGGCAATGCGCTTACCATCAGGACTGAAAGCTACTGAACTGATCGATTCTTCATGTCCCTCTAGGGGTTTTCCAACTGGCTGACCTATAGTAGCATCCCACAGGCGAATCGTCTTGTCACTACTACCACTGACGATCAACTTTCCGTTAGGACTGATAGCTACCGAAGTCACCCCTGCTTTATGTCCCTTTAGGGGTTGTCCAAGTGGCTGACCTGTAGTGGCATCCCACAGGCGAATTGTCTTGTCCCAACTCCCACTGGCAATGCGCTTACCATCAGGACTGATAGCTATCGAAGTCACCCCACTTTTATATTGCAAGCGATTGAATTCCCGGTTAACTAAAATCGCATCTAGTAAACTGTCACGAGCAGAATTATCCATAAATTGGGGAAATTGAACAAAGGTTGACTTACCTAAACCAACAGCAGCAATAGCATTGACAAGTGCCTCAACAGGCTGATTTGCAGCTAGCAAAGCTTTAGAAGTTGCTGCGAGTTGTTCCACTTGCTGACGTTGGGCTTGTTGAAGCTGATAGAGGGCAAATCCAGCCAACATCATTGCTAGAGATGAAAAGCCACTTAGCCCGATAATTTGCAGTCGCCGTCCGCGTTCCCGTTCCTGTCTCTCTCTATCCGTTTCTTTAACGCTAACCTGAATAAAATTTCGTTCTTCCTGCGTCATTTCATCTGCACGTTGACGCAACCACTCTTCCGCTACAGTCAACCGCGCACCCCGCAACAACCCTTCAGCATCATGGTTGTTATTTTTCCACTCTCGTAATGCCACCTTCAGCCGTTCTTGCCAAGTCCGAAACTGACGGTTCGCATTGATCCACTCGCGCAGCGTTCCCCATTCCCGAATCAGCGCTTCATGCACCACCTCTACGGTATCTTCCTGTTCTTGCCGTCCCGTCACCACCAAACGTGCTGGATATCCCGCTAAATAACTGACCAAATTCCAGTTATCTTCCCCCACTTCCGCACGGGTAGCAATGCGCCTGGTATCCTCCGTTCCTTCCCCCGGACGCACTAATTGCACAAAGATACGTTGTGCCTGTTTTTTCTCGGTTTCGCTCAGTTGTTGGTAAACTTGTTCGGCATGATTGGCAATGGCTTTTTTCACCCCGCCAATTTCTTCGTAAGCTTGGTGAGTTAACTCTCGGTTGATTTGCTTTTCCCACAAGCGAGTTAAAGCAAATTCTAATAATGGCAAGTTACCCGGTTCTTGCCCCACATCATCGAGAATGCGTTGAGTTAATTGCGGTTCTAACTCTACTTCTAATTTTTGAGCAGGTAATTCAATAGCTGCCTGTAATTCTTCCCGCTTCATGGAACTGAGTAACTGCGGGGTATACTCTTGCAAAGCATCGCGCAACGGACGATAAGAAAGTACGTAACCGTAAAAATCAGCCCGTAACGTCAAAACTAATGTGATATTTTCTTGAGCAATCGCCGTTAGTAACCCATCCGCAAACCTTTCCTGTTCTTCCTTTACCTGACAAAGGGTGTACAGTTCCTCAAATTGGTCGGCAACTAACAACAACCGTTTACCTGGATTGCGCTCTAAAATTCTAGCAACCACCTGCGGCAAAGTGATTCTACCGTTTCGTAAATCACCTGCTAGCCCCATTGTTTCCCGCAGTTGTTGAGTTTCACCGGCTTCGGGTTCTAATTGCCGCACCAAGGCAAAAGCTAACGGTTCAAAGGGTTCTTTTCCCGGACGGAAAATTTCAATTAACCAATTTCCCTCTGTTCGCAATTTGGGAATTAATCCCGCAAATACCACAGAAGACTTACCACTTCCACTTGGCCCAACCACCGGCACTAATGGTTGTTTGTGCGTTACTTCCACTAAATTATCCACAAATTTTTCTTGCCCAAAAAAGAAGTCTGCATCTTCTTCTCCAAAGGCAGCTAATCCTTGGTAAGGGTTAGGCGGAATAACTTCTTCAAAATTAATTGCAATATCATCAATCGCCGAATTAGGTATTTTTTTTGTCTTGAGAACAGGAATTTCGTTTTCCCGAAAGCTCATCATCTGAGAACGACCTAACTCGTAGGCTTCTTCCACCGCATACTCAGCAGCAATAGCATCATAAAACGCTACCGCAAAGGCGACGGCTGCTTTATCTCCCACGGCTCTATTCATGCCAACTACATAATTAACGTATTGGCTAATTGCATCAGCTTGTACTTCCGAATAACAAGCATTGAGAATTACGCACTCAACCCCTTTTTTGGCAAACAATTTAAACATACTGGCGAGGGCATTTGTCTGCACTAGCGCCATTTTTCCCGTATCATCTTCTAGGACAATTCCATCTTCTCCCGCACCATGTCCGCAAAAGTGAACAATATTCGGTTGATAATCTAAGATAGCCCGGTAAAAGTCACGGGAACGCACGGCCCATTTTTGTTCTAATTTATACAGTTCTCGTTTATTTGCTCGTCGTAATCCTTCGTCAATTTCCCGGATTTCTTGATCCAATCGCAACGGAGCCGTATTTTTGGGATTAGCTGCCAGAATCAGAATTGTTTTGACCGGAGCATTGTTATTCATAAGACACAGGAATGATAGGATAATTTGTCAACAAGCTAGACGGCTTTCCTGAGTTTTAGGTGATAATAAAAATAAAACTTCCCGTGGTACAGCCCGGAAAGCCTGCGTGAGCGAGACTACCGTTTCCACCACAAATCCAGAATAGCTCTTTATCCAAATTAAATGTATACTTATCAGGATTTTTTACCTACCAGAGAAACTTTTCATTGCGGGGTGAAAAGAACTTGCTGCCCGCAACTCCCGCGCCGTAGTTCCAGACAACTTCTTGAATCAGATAAAAAGGCACTTTGTCCCAAAGCAGGTAAGAAATCGGAATTGCTTTAGCCCGATCGCGAATTGACAAATAACCTAAATTCAGCCAAAATGCTCATCGATCGTTACCCGGTAAACCTCCGCTATCCACTGCTCGCACCAGTTTAAATACTCATCTAACCCAAGGATTTTTCCTACTCTTTGCCGATGTTATAAGGCCCGCTGGTAACGGTTAAATCTACAAATTGATCTGGCAGCAGCTTCAATGCTTCCAAACAATCCAGGTTGTAAATTAGGCAATTAGGAGCTTGGAAGTACGGTTTACCTAAAAGCTTCGCGATCTCAGTCAAGCTCATGAAATATTGGGGAGAGATTTTGTTGACAAGATGCAATAATTATAGTAAGTGACTTTAGAAATATTGTCAAACTCATCTGGATTCGGCGATCGCCCTGTCGGAAACAAAAGGTTACAATCACAAATAGATTCTATTTCCATAACATTACTGTTTATAGCGTCAATTACCCACCATCAAGCGGAGTACCGCTATGATGGGGGCTTGTATCTGAAGTCCACCGCAACTCCGAAAACCTTTGCAGGGTTTCAGCTTTAGTTTCACCCTTCGACACATTAGGGGATACTGACAAGCTCCCCGTACTCATCCAATCTTGTCGGAGTAGCAACGTTCTTAATGCAATATTTCTGCTTCCCACCAAATCAGCGTGCAATTCATGTCCGCAACATTCGCAACAAAATAGCAACCCTTTATTGGGTCGATTAGCCTTCGATGTGTGACCGCATTTTGGGCAACTTTGCGAAGTGTAATGAGCCGAAACTTTTGTAGCCAATGAGCCATTTAAATTAGCTTTATAGTCAATATAGCCGTGTAATTCGGCAAAAGACCATTTAGCCTTATTCCGATTAGCTCTTCGCTGTTTCTTGCTAGCCCTCTTACCCGACTTGGACTTAGTTCTATCCCGAATTCCGGTTAAGTTCTCCAGTCCAATCAAACTATTAGGCTTGGCTATTTGCTTGCTGATTTGGTGGTTAACATCAGCGATAAACCGTCTTTCTTTTCCAGACAAAGCGATTAATCTCCGCTTTGCCGAACGAGTGCCTTTACGCTGAAGAGTTTGCCTTGCTTTGTGATAGCGGTTAGCTTTGTGTCTGGCAGATTTACCCGAGTAAAACTTGGAGTTGTTTTGCAAATCTGTTTCTACTGCCAAATACCTCTGCCCGACATCAACGCCAGAGACTCTAGTTATTTGAGTAGGCTCAATCTCAGGAGTATCAATTTCTAGACTTACCATCAAGTAGTAAGTTTTAGAAGAACGCTGATAAACAATCTTAGCTGCACCAATTTTTTTGCAATTAGCAATCAATTGTAGATGCTTTTTGTAACCATCATAAGTAACAACCACTCGACCATTTAGAGTGTTAATACTTACTCTCTGCTCGGTTTTAAATGAGTAGTCCCGCTGATAGTTCAAGGTGCAAGTTCGAGAAACATACTTAGGAGCTTTGTCTAGCCCTTTGTAGCGCTTTTTGGTGTATCCTTTGGCGATAGCATCTGCACTGTGTTTTACTTTTGTCCACAGGGTTTTGTAAGTTGCCGATACTTGCCTTGGCACGTTACACGCCATTTGCGCTCCCAGTCCAAAGTTTGTCCGTAACTCGCTGTAGACTGCTTTTTGTAATTTAGCCCCATTACTGGATTTGCCTGCATCAAAAGCAACTTGCGAAGTGTAGTTCAAAGCATCACGGTAAGCCAATGCAGTCTGAGACACCAAGATTTTTTGCTCGGCATTCAAATTTAGCTTTAGCTTGGCGGTGATTAATTGAGGCATTTTTTTCAACAAACTCTCTTCTTAGAGTATCTCGTGAAAACCATTGTGTCAACGGAATCAAGAATTTGCGATGCCTTGAGCGTAGTCGAAAGATTAGTTCCTCGCCCGTCCCTAACCCTCCCATCTAAAGATATTGTTTGGGTTGGGGACGGGACTAATCACTCACGCGCATTCCTCCCGCCAGTAACATAAAGCTATAGTGGGGGAATCCTGCTTGTCTAGTTGAACTTCTCAGTGTCCAATAACAACACCTCAACTCAATCCTTTCAATTTGACTCAATTGACAGCGCCCTGGCAGACCTCAAAGCAGGTCGCCCTCTGGTAGTAGTCGATGACGAAAATCGCGAAAACGAAGGCGATGTGATTTGTGCTGCCCAATTCGCCACCCCCGACAACATCAATTTCATGGCCGTGAACGCGCGGGGTTTGATTTGTCTGGCATTGAGTGGCGAAAGGCTCGATCGCCTGGAACTGCCCCTCATGGTCAGCAAAAACACCGACAACAACCAAACTGCCTTCACCGTCAGCATCGATGCAGTCAACGGCGTCAGTACCGGTATCTCCGCCGAAGACCGGGCGCGCACCATCCAAGTAGCCATCCACCCGGACACCAAACCTCAAGACTTGCGCCGTCCCGGTCACATTTTCCCCCTGCGGGCGATCGATGGTGGCGTGCTCAAACGCGCCGGTCACACCGAGGCCTCCGTTGACCTCGCCAGACTCGCGGGCCTGTATCCTGCCGGCGTCATCTGCGAAATTCAAAACCCCGACGGTTCGATGGCGAGGTTGCCCGAATTAATCGAGTACGCCAAAACCCACAACCTTAAAATAATCAGTATTGCTGACTTAATTAGCTACCGACTCAAGCACGATCGATTCGTCCGCCGCGAAACCGTCGCCAAATTGCCCACTCAATTCGGCGAGTTTATGATTTACGCCTACCGCGACACCCAAGACAATTCAGAACACGTTGCTATTGTCAAGGGCGACCCGGCAGAATTTAAAGACAAACCAGTGATGGTGCGGGTGCATTCCGAATGCCTGACCGGCGATGCTTTGGGTTCCCTGCGCTGCGACTGCCGGATGCAACTGCAAGCGGCACTGAAAATGATCGAAAATGTCGGTGCTGGCGTCATCGTTTACTTGCGCCAAGAAGGTCGGGGCATTGGATTGGTAAATAAACTAAAAGCTTACTCGCTGCAAGATTTGGGATTCGATACAGTCGAAGCCAACGAACGGTTGGGATTTCCCGCCGACTTGCGGAACTACGGCGTCGGAGCGCAAATGCTCAATGATTTGGGAGTTAAAAAAATTCGGTTGATTACCAACAACCCGCGCAAAATAGCAGGTTTGAAAGGTTACGGCATTGAAGTAGCCGATCGCGTCCCTTTACTAATTGAAGCCACAGATTACAACTCGATCTATCTGGCAACAAAAGCCGAAAAACTCGGTCATATGCTACTGCAAACTTATTTAGTAACAGTGGCGATTCAGTGGAACGAAAAAGCAGAAGGAAAAGAGGAAGATTCTGCCATTCAAAATCGGTACGAACACCTCGAAAAACTGCGGCATTTGGCGGCTAACCAGCACTTGCTGCTGCAAGAAGAAGCGCGGCCGGTGGGCATAGCCCTTTTCGGAGAAGGCTCCCTCATCGTTCACCTGGGCTTCGATCAAGCCGGACTCGCAGCCCCCGACTGGTACTTGGATGTAAACCATCCTTACGTCAAGGCGATCGGCCAAATTTTGGGTGAAATCAGCACTGAGCCGAATTTGCAAACATTAGAATTCATGGTTTCCTCCGGTGGAGATCCGCTCAAAACCCTGCAAGTCCAGCTCGATCGCGAGACATTCCTGTTGTCGGAATTAACCGGAATTTGCGATCGGCTCGAACCTCAAAAAATCTACAGTTTTGCTCCTCTTCCCTGAAGGCAGAAGGTAGAAGCCAACCCCCCCTACCCCAGCAGGGGGGAAGGCAGAAGCCAAGAAAAACTGTGAATTTCTGAACAATACTTGTTGATACCAGCATCTTCCTTTCGTCAGAAAGCAGCCACCAATAACAACAGTGAATAACAATGTTGATTGCCGTCTAATATTATGTCCGGTCGATTACCAGAAATCAGGTAGGGGCGGGATCACCAACAATATCTGCCAATAATTGACAATCTCAAAAACCCGCCCGGCCGAGATATTATGGTCAATCGATCGGACATGATATAACAAGTCGATGTAGCGACACTTGATAGAGAACCGTCGATGCACATTTATATTCTTAAGCAGTATTAATAGTCATTAAATCATTCAAGAGGCTTTTTAATTAATGTTAATTTTTTTAGACATTGATGGTGTACTTATTCCTGACAGAAGAGATGAAACATCGAGTTTGCCAGCAGATATAATGAAATTTAATTCAGGTTGTCTTAATCACTTTGAAAATGTCCTTCGTTCCTATCCTGATGCGCGAGTAGTAATTTCATCTTCCTGGCGGGAAATATTCCCCTTCGAGGTAATCCCGCCATTGTTTTCACCAGATATCGCTATCCGTATTATCGGATTCACCCCTTTTCTCAACCCCAAAAATATTCATCAAAACAAATATTTACGACACCAGGAAGTTCTTGAGTATCTTCGACAAAATCAAGCAGAAAACTCACCTTGGGTAGCCATTGACGATATTCCAGAACACTACCCGCCAGATGCGCCTGTTGTGGCTATTGATGATTACAATGGTTTTGACCAGAACTCAGCAAAGGTAATTTCAGAATATCTAACTGGATTTCAAAGGTTAGGAAAAAAGTATCGGAATAGAGAGGGTGAATTTGACATGGAAGTCAACAACCCGGCACCGATGTCGCTACGCGACCCGCAAGCTACGGATTACCGATACGGTGCGGGCTTGAAAAAGCCGCGTTGACCAGTCTAAGTGTGTTTAATCACTACGTTTAAGGTAAGCGTTCAAGTACCTACCAGAAAATGCGTGCTAGTTTTCTGCTCTAGAACTTAAAAGTTAAACAGGCGTAAGGGTTAAGCCAGTGCTTTTAAGATAGTTACCGACCTTAAACATTGACGAAGCAAACATTACCCCGCAAGGGAGGACTTAAATGTCTAATTTTGTTTTTGTACTTGATACCCAAAAAAGACCGCTCAATCCAATCCGCCCAGGAATGGCTCGTAAATGGCTGACCAATGGCAAAGCTGCTGTTTTCAGGAGGTATCCATTCACAATAATTCTCAAAGTAGAGGTGAAAGTACCGCAAGAATCAATCACTCTTAAATTAGACCCTGGCTCCAAAACCAGCGGAGTTGCATTAGTGCAAGGAGAGAAAGTAATCTTTGGTGCAGAACTGACTCACCGAGGTCAAACTATCAAAGCCAGTCTGGAATCTCGCCGTTCATTGCGTAGAGGTAGGAGAAAGCGCCATACCCGCTACCGAAAAGCTAGATTTTTAAACAGAACTCGCCCGAAAGGGTCGCTGGCTCCAAGCTTACAACATCGTGTCGAAACAACCCTAACATGGGTAACTAGATTGATGAAGCTTGCGCCAATTTCTTCTGTTGTTCAAGAACTTGTGCGGTTCGACCTCCAGCAAATAGAAAACCCGGAAATTAGCGGAGTGGAGTACCAGCAAGGTGTTTTATGTGGCTACGAGATCCGCGAATATTTGCTGAACAAATGGGATAGAACGTGCGCTTACTGTGGCGTTAGCAATACACCATTACAAGTCGAGCATATTCATCCTAAAGCTAAGGGGGGTTCTAATCGCATTTCTAATCTTTGCCTTGCTTGTGAAAAATGCAATATAAAGAAAGGGACTCAAAATATTGAGCAGTTTCTCTCGAAAAAACCCGAGGTCTTGAAACGGATTCTGTCTCAAGCAAAAGGTCCTTTGAAAGATGCAACAGCGGTTAATTCTACTCGTTGGGCGTTATTTAACCGACTCTGTATGACTGGCTTACCAGTTTCTACTGGCAGTGGCGGTTTAACAAAGTTCAATCGCACTCGATTAAATTTAGCTAAAACTCATTGGCTAGATGCAGCCTGTGTTGGGAACATTGAATCTTTGAAAATTTTAACAAACAAGCCGTTGTTAATTAAAGCGACTGGACATGGGACACGCCAAATGTGTCGTACCGACAAATTCGGATTTCCATCTCGCTATGTTCCCAGGTTTAAGTTTGTCAAAGGTTTTCAAACTGGAGATATCGTCAAAGCAGTCGTCACCTCTGGCAAGAAAATTGGTACATACGTTGGACGTGTTGCCGTAAGAACGAGTGGCTCATTCAATATTTCCGCCTCAGAGTTGGTGTCAGGAATTAGCCACAAATATTGTTCAATTATTCACAGAAAGGATGGTTATTCGTATGCAGCATAAACCTTGCCCACCTTTTCCTCTCGCCACTGACCTGGGCACAGGTACAGTGGGAGTCTCCAAGGGGGAAGACAGATGAACGTTGGTGACTTTCTGCACCGACTAGATCTCAGGGGACAAGCACTTAAAGGCACCAACCTTGGCGGTGCGGAACTCCGGGGAGCCAACCTCCGAGGCACGGATCTCCGAGAAACCAACCTCAGCGGCGCTATGCTCAGGTATGCAGACCTGATGGAAGCCGACCTCAGCGGCGCTAATCTCAGCGGGGCGGATTTAGCTGAATCATTTCTTAATTTAGCTAACCTCACTAGAGCTGATTTGACTGGTGCTGTCCTCCGAGAAGCTAATCTGGTAGGAGCCGAATTCACGGGCGCCAACCTCAAACAAGCAAGTTTGATCAAGGCTAATTTAGTTGGAGCAAATCTCCACGAAGCCAACTTAACCAGAGCCAACCTTAGCGGGGCCGATTTGCGCGGTTCTCAGTTGAGCGGCGCTATTTTAGACAAGGCCGTATACAACAACCGGACTATCTTTCCCGAAGATATTGATCCGGGTGCAATGGGAGCATTTTTGCTAGCTCCCAATGCTTCGCTCCCTGGCTTAAATCTGGCTATGGTAGATTTGACCGAAGCGGATTTAAAAGGAGCCGATTTGCGGCGGACAAACTTATACAAAGCTATTTTATTTGGCGCCAAACTCGATCGGGCAAACTTAGCAGGAGCCAACCTCAGCGCAGCGGACTTGAGGGAAGCCAGTTTGAGCGGCACGATTTTGGAGAAAGCTGTTTACAGCAACAAGACTTTGTTTTCAGAAGGCATTGACCCCAGTCTGGGCGGAGCTTATTTAATTGCTCCCAATGTATCGCTGCAAGGGGTAAATTTAACCGGAGCAGACTTAAACGGGTCAGATTTAAGCGGAGCTAATTTGAGCGCTTCTAACTTAACTT
Source organism: Microcoleus sp. B13-B6 (assembly GCF_036705405.1). Taxonomy (NCBI): domain Bacteria; kingdom Bacillati; phylum Cyanobacteriota; class Cyanophyceae; order Oscillatoriales; family Microcoleaceae; genus Microcoleus; species Microcoleus sp. B13-B6. The sequence continues at coordinate 8,041 of NZ_JAUBUJ010000113.1, read as the reverse complement.
CGGTCAATCTCAAAAATGTAGACCTCAGCAGAGCTAGCTTAAAAAAAGCTTACCTCAAAGGTGCAAACTTGGAGGGAACTGATTTAAGACGAGCCGATTTAAGCGGCGCAATTTTACACCAAGTAAACTTGAGTTCTGCTGACCTTCGGGGTGTAGACTTAACAAGGGCTGACCTCAGCGGCGCTAATTTAAGGGATGCCGATTTGAGGGAGACAGATTTCACCGGAGCTACTTTGCTGTTCGCGAACTTGAGCGGGGCCGACTTGAGAGGTGTAGACTTGACAAAAGCTGACCTCAGCGGCGCTAAGTTAAACGAAGCCGATCTCCGAAAAGCAGATTTGATGAGAGTAAATTTGGAGGGAGCAGATTTAACTGAGGCCGATTTGAGCGATGCTCATTTATTCCGAGTTAATCTCAGAGGTGCTAACCTGAAAGGTACTAACCTCAAAGGCGCAAGTTTAAAAGGGGTATTTTTGACTGACGCTTATTTGAGCGAAACGGATTTGACCGATATAGATCTGAGTCCGAGTTTTTTTGAATTGCCGCTAGAATCGGAATGGTAATTAGTCATTTGGCAGTTGGCAGTTGGCAGTTGACAGTTGACAGCGGCCAGTTGACATTTGACAGGAAAGCAGTCATTTATCTGAACAATCTAAAATCTAAAATCTATCTGAACAATCGAAAATCTAAAATCTAAAATCTAAAATGGATCGACCGTTAGGCTCTGTTATTCAAGGTTCCCTGAGCAAGGGATTAGAAGTGCGACTGCACGCCGATGTTTCGGTGGAAGATATGAGGGTGGGGAAATTTCTAGTAGTGCGGGGGGTACGATCGCACTTTTTCTGTATGCTCACCGACGTGTCTCTCGGAACTTCTAGCGCCCGCATTTTATCGAATCCTCCCAATCCCGACGACGATTTTCTGCTCGCAGTGCTAGCCGGTAGCAGCACCTACGGTACGATCGAACTGTCGCCGATGTTGATGTTGACTGCTGAACGAGAAAAACAGCAGGCAATTTTCGACCCGAGGAAAAACGGCGGAGTTCGCGAGAATAAGCTGGCGTTAGGAAATTTGGCTTCTTTTGAGTCACAAACCGGTGCGGATATTGAATTGCTGCCGGTCAAAACTATTCCCAGCCACTTTTCCCAGGTGTTTGATGCCAAAGAAACCGATTTTCGGGCAGTTTTTGGCTGGGAAGATGACCCGTACCGCCGCAATTTTGCGATCGGCAAACCGATTGACATGGACGTTGCTGTGTGCTTGGATTTAGACCGGTTTGTGGAACGCAGCAACGGAGTTTTTGGCAAGTCGGGAACGGGAAAATCTTTTCTGACGCGCTTGCTCTTGTCGGGAATTATTCGCAAGCAGGCTGCTGTCAACCTAATTTTTGATATGCACTCGGAGTACGGGTGGGAAGCTGTTTCGGAAGGGAAACAGTTCAGCACTGTTAAAGGTTTGCGGCAGTTGTTTCCCGATAAAATTCAGATTTATACCCTCGATCCAGAATCGACAAAACGCCGGGGAGTCCGCGACGCTCAAGAATTATTTTTGAGTTTCGATGAAATAGAAGTGGAAGACATCGCGCTGGTACAACGCGAGTTAAATTTGTCGGAAGCTAGTATCGAAAATGCAATAATTTTGCGAAACGAGTTGGGCAGCAGTTGGATCAATAAGTTGCTGGAAATGAGCAATGAAGATATTTCAATGTTTTGCGAAGAGAAGCGGGGAAATAAATCTTCGATTATGGCTTTGCAGCGAAAATTAGAGCGTTTAAACGATTTGAAATACATTCGGAAACGCTGTCCGAAAAATTATGTGAGTGAAGTTTTGCAGTGTTTGGATGGGGGAAAAAATGTAGTAATTGAGTTCGGTTCGCACTCGGATTTGCTGTCCTATATGTTAGCAGCAAACGTAATTACTCGCCGCATTCACGGATCTTACGTGCGGAAAGCTGAGAAGTTTTTGCAGAGCAAAAATCCGTGCGATCGCCCGCAGCCGTTGGTGATTACCATTGAGGAAGCTCACCGCTTTCTCGATCCGGCGATCGTGCGATCGACTATTTTCGGTACGATCGCCAGAGAAATGCGAAAATACTTTGTCACCCTGCTGATTGTAGACCAGCGTCCCTCCGGCATCGACGGCGAAGTCATGTCGCAAGTCGGAACGCGGATCACAGCTTTGCTAAACGACGATAAAGACATCGATGCTATTTTTACCGGCGTTTCGGGAGGGCAGAGTTTGCGTTCAGTTTTGGCAAAACTCGACTCCAAACAGCAAGCATTAGTTTTGGGGCACGCCGTACCGATGCCCGTCGTCGTGCAAACTCGCGCCTATGACGAGCAATTCTACAGAGAAATTGGGGATATTGACTGGCAAGAAATGCCGGATGAACAAGTATTTGCAGAAGCTGAAGCTGCTAAAATGGATCTGGGGTTTTAGTTGGGATTGGCGATCGGAAAATATCGAGACATTCACCGCAACTTCCTCACGCTCGAATGACTGTAATTATTCTTCCCATACTCGTCGTATGAATTTCAGTATTCAACCGTTCTTCTAATTCCGGTGCATTATCTCTGCGATCGAATATCACCAACCAACCCGAATCTTGTCCCAATCGAGCCAAATATCCATCTAACTGCTCTAAACCTTTACTCAACGGATCGACTTTCCGAGTCCGCCAAACCTTCAGTTCAATTCCCAATGTCACCTCACCGTAGCGCAAGCATAAATCCATTCTGTCGCGCCCGATCGCATATTCCCTCTCCAAAGTTCCGCCACCATTAATCACCCGATGCAGAAACGCCATCAGCACCAAATGCGGGGCAATTTCGGGGTAAGACGCGCTTTTGAGTAACGGTTCGCCATGTTGCAGCCAAAATGCGAGAAAAGTTTTGAGTAACGCTTGCGTGTCTAATTTTCCGACCTCAGTCAACCAACTCGGTGCAATTTGCGGCAGAGAAGCCATTGGCGTTACGGTGAGGACGCGGGGCAACACTTCTCGGTAAATTGGGTTGGCGATCGTCAATCCACCCTGAACATCCATCTTACACAAACCCAAATCGATTAAAAATTGAATATCATCATTGGGAATATTACCAAGTTCCAAACCAGCCAACATCGGCTCGATAATTGCTTTGACTCGGTTTTCTCTAAGCCGTTCTGCTAAACTATCTAAATGCGTATCTTGTCGTTTGATGAGAATTTCTTTAGCTGTTAAAATATGTTCGGGCGTAATTTCTCTAGATTCATCTGTCACTAATTCTTCGACGATTTCCTTAGCTAAAGCATTCACCAACCAAGGTTGTCCCTGAGTCAGTTCAAACGCTAAGGCTACGGCTTCAGGTGTAAAAACTTGTCCGGTATCTTGGGTATGTTGCGCGTAGAGTTCGGCGACTTCTCCTGCATTAAAATCTCTGAGAGTAATCGATCGCACTTTAATATTAAACGGACTGGATGTGTTGAGTCGATCGCTCCCACCCACAGCCACTTTGTAATCGCGGACATCCCGCAAACCGATTAAGCCAACCGATTGCGGAAACGCTTTCGGGCGAGAGGGATAACCATTGCGTAACTGACGCAAAACTGACAGCAATACTTCATTTTGGAGCGAATCAATTTCATCAATGAAGATTGCTAAAGGGCGAGGTGAAGTTTGAGCCCATTGTCGCAGTGTTTCTTCAATTCCTTGTCCTACCTCCATCTCTTGCTGGGCGGGCGGCTGGAGTTCCGGTGGCAGATAGACTCGCGCCTCACTTCGCCAAGAACTTAAGATTGCTGCTTGGGCTCTTTGCGGATCGTCATTAAAGGGCGAACCCAATTCTACCGAAACCACGATCGAAGTGTAGCGCCCGCTATCGACCAGTTGCTTGGCTAAAGCCAGCATCGCCGTGGTTTTACCAATTTGTCGGGGTGCGTGGATGACGAAATAGTTTTCCTGGGCAATCAGTCGCTCTAAATTCGGGAGGCGACGCGTTGCTGGTAACATATAGTGGATGTCGGCGCGGCACGGGCCTGCGGTATTGAAGTGGCGCGGCATAGGTCAACTGGGGCGAATGGGGCTGCTCTGAGTTTACTGTACTGGAGAATTAGCTTAACTGGGCGCTTAAATAGCGGATATTGAGTAGTGAATTTTTCAGTCGTTTTGCAGAATAAGTTCATGTTGCAACCGGTTGGAAATAATAATTAATCAGTCGCTTGCACCATCAGCTATTTAGGAAAAATGAAGCCCGCGAAGCAGGTATGGTAGCCGTGAAAAACAGGTAAAATAGGTAACAACCCCTCATCCCCTCATCCCTCACCCCTAACCCCCCAACCCTCTCATCTATAAATTTTGGATCGAGTTAAGTATTGTTAAGTAGCTCGGACTCATTATATTGAACTTAAAAAGCGGCACAGCCAGTTGTTTTATGGCTTTAAGTAGCTCTATTTATTCTTATTCTCACCCATTCTCCCCTTCTCTCATTCTTCCCCTCTCCCACTCACCCATTCTCTTTTTCTCGCCCTACTCCTCTCCCCAACCAAGAAACGATGAGCGATGCACAGCCACTACTACGGCGATCGGGTTCGGTTATCTCGCATCGCAGCATCTAGCCAGCGCCCAAATTTCAAGCGATGATGGAACAGAGAGCAAAACACAGCCCTCGAATTGCATGAGTCTGCATGAGTATTGTGAAGTTGAGTTGCAGTTAAAACTAGCAGGGAATTGAAAACCTTAAGGAAAAATGTAGAATCTTGACCTTAAGACAGAGGTTTTTACTCTTTACGATCCTCAAAATTGGGAATAATATTGAGAAAACTAAACTCTTGCTCCACTTCGCCTTGAACTAGCCGTTAAAGCTAGCGAACTACCGAAAATCGACGGCGATTACTGGAAATCAAGCACAAAAGTAATCCCAAACAAAAAGCTTCTACCGATCGTCACCGATAAACAAGAGGGGAAACATCCCCTTTGTCGCAGTCTTTATCCCACTTGCAAAAGTGGGACAGGGTATCACCAACTTTTTATCTGTTGTTACAAGGAGTGCAATACTCACCCATGTCCACCACAACCCCCAAAAACAAAACAGTGAAAGCCGATCGCATGGGCAGCCGGCCATACTCCTCAACGGATACGGTTCGTGCCTATCTGCACGAGATCGGTCGCGTACCCCTGCTAACCCGAGAAGAAGAAATTGTTTTCGGGAAGCAAGTGCAGCAAATGATGAAATTAATCGAAGCAAAACAAGCACTTGCTAAAGAATGGCAGCGGGATCTGACGGATCAAGAGTGGGCTGCCGAAATGGAGTTGACCGAACCTGAACTTAGCCGCATCTTACACATAGGGCGGCGGGCTAAGCAAAAGATGATTGAAGCGAATTTGCGGCTAGTAGTGGCGATCGCCAAAAAATACCAGAAACGCAATATGGAATTCTTGGATTTAATTCAAGAAGGTACTCTTGGTTTAGAACGAGGAGTCGAAAAATTTGACCCGATGCGGGGATACAAATTTTCTACCTATGCCTACTGGTGGATTCGGCAAGCAATTACCCGCGCGATCGCCCAACACGCCCGCACAATTCGATTGCCAATTCACATCACCGAAAAACTCAACAAAATCAAAAAAGTGCAGCGGGAACTCACGCAGCAGTTGGGCAGGTCTCCCTCCCCTGGCGAAATTGCCACCGCCCTCGAACTGCACCCTTCCCAGATTCGGGAATACCTGCTGATGGCAAGACATCCAGTTTCTTTGGACTTGCGGGTAGGAGACAACCAAGATACCGAACTCCAAGAACTCTTAGAAGACGAAACGGCATCTCCAGAAAACTACATTACCTCGGAATTGCTGCGGCAAGACCTCGATACTTTGATATCAGAACTTACCCCCCAGCAGCGAGATGTAATAATTCTGCGCTTCGGTTTGGAAGACGGCACCGAAATGTCTCTGGCGAAAGTCGGAGAACGGTTAAATCTCAGCCGGGAACGGGTGCGGCAGCTAGAACATCAAGCCCTCGCCCACCTGCGCCGCCGCCAATCTCAAGTCCGAGAATACTTGGCTAGTTAATACTAAAAAAGTTGAGATTTTCCCCAAAATCTCAACTTTTTTTTCGTGTTGGCGCTGCTGGGAAGGATACTTTTATACCAGTTAAAAAAAAGAAGGGAAATGTAGGCCCGTGATCCAAACCCTTATGGAATAGGTCACGCCAAATTATTCAATTCTTTAATCTAAAATCTCAAATCTAAAATGGTATTATTTGACGGGTCGATCGCCAGATCGGGGCGGACGCAAAATTGGTCAAAACTAATCTTAGATTTAAGTTCAGCCATCGGGCGGGCGATCGTTCCTTCAAGTTAATAGCCAACATTAAGCCAAATACCCGGTTTATCTACGATCTTTGTGAAAATGGTACAAGAGGCGCTTGGAACCAGCTATTTTAAATTTTGGGGTCTGGAGTGGTTTTGACTTATTTGATATTGACAGGAAGTTTAGAAGCGATCGCGATCGTGCTTGCTCTCTCGCCCGGTAACTTCAGCATCGCATTCCCCGCACGGCGGGCACACGACTCGGACATCAAATCCGGCGTTTTAAGCTCGCAATCCCCGCCAAATCCTCCGCCAGATACAGCTAGCACAGGTTTAGCCGATGGCATTTACCTCTACGGTCAGTCGAGCAAGCCAGAGGAAATTAAACAGGAATATTTTGTATTTGAAATGCGGCAGAGTAAGGTAGTCGGCGCTTTTTACCTGCCTCGGTCTGCTTTTTACTGTTTTTACGGCACGGGCGATCGAACTCAGTTAAATTTAACAGTAGTGGACACTTACGACGGCAGTCGCTCTCCCTACTCCGTAAACCTGCAACAGTATTACCCAATTTCCATCATCAGCGACAACGATCATCGCATCTTGGGTCTTTGCACGGAATCTCACAAAGAGCAAGTGTGGGAAAAGTAGGAAACACGCGCTGCGCCACCAGTCAATAGATTTTAGATTTTAGATTTTAGATTTTAGATTTTAGAATTGAAGAAAGCAACCCCACTGATACATCGGGCGCCCCCGGACCAAATTGCTTTCGGTCAGGGTTCAGGAAACAGTAGTAAAATTGCTCCTGAGTTGAGAATTTCGGACGGACACCACACACGTCAATCACCCGACACCGATGTCGCTACGCGACCCGCAAGCTACGGAGTACCGATACGGTGTGGGCTTGAAAAAGCCGAGTTGACCAGTCTAAGTGGTTCGCCCACTACGTTTAAGGTAAGCGTTCAAGTACCTACCAGAAAATGCGTGCTAGTTTTCTGCTCTAGAATTCAAAAGTTAAACAGGTGTAAGGGTTAAGCCAGTGCTTTTGAAATAGTTACCGACCTTAAACATTGACGAAGCAAACATTACCCAGAAATGGAGGACATTTAATGTCTAATTTTGTTTTTGTACGTGATACTCAAAAACGACCGCTCAATCCAATCCGCCCAGGATTGGCTCGCAAAGTGCTAACCACTGGCAAAGCTGCTGTTTTCAGGAGGTATCCATTCACGATAATTCTCAAAGTAGAGGTAACAGTACCCCAAAAACCAATCACTCTTAAATTAGATCCTGGCTCCAAAACCACGGGAATCGCATTAGTCCAAGGAGAAAACGTAATCTTTGGCGCAGAACTAACCCACAGGGGGCAAGCTATCAAAGCCAGTCTGGAGTCGCGCCGTTCATTGCGTAGAGGCAGAAGAAATCGCCATACCCGCTACCGAAAAGCTAGATTTTTAAATAGAACTCGCCCGAAAGAGTGGCTGACTCCAAGCTTACAACATCGTGTCGAAACAACCCTAACATGGGTAACTAGATTGATAAAGGTTGCGCCAATTTCTTCTGTTGTTCAAGAACTTGTCCGGTTCGACCTCCAGCAAATAGAAAACCCGGAAATTAGCGGATTGGAGTATCAGCAAGGTGTTTTATGTGGCTACGAGATCCGCGAATATTTACTCAATAAATGGGATAGAAAGTGCGCGTATTGTGGAGTTGTTGATACACCTCTACAAGTAGAGCACATTCATCCCAAAGCCAAGGGCGGATC
>NZ_JAUBUJ010000112.1:0-27363 GCF_036705405.1 Microcoleus sp. B13-B6 | reverse complement strand
ACTAATTTTGTCACCCAAAAACAATTTTAATAAACCCGCCCCCACCCAACCAACAACCCCAAATAACATCAATTTATGGTTAAATTCAATTAATTATTAATATTTGGGTGGGGTGGGGGCGGGTTTTACGATTCGTCGTTGGGTGTCATATATTTCGGTGAACCCGCCCCTACAGGATGGTGATATTATAATCTATTGTTGATGAATATACGAGCATAATATCTACTAACAAAACCATGAAATCAACACACAAAAAAAACCGCTTTTTCCTCACCTTTCTCTCATTCACCACCTTAGCAATGTGGGAATTAGGACTTTTCTTCCCATCCCAAACAGCCACAGCCCAAATTACCCCCGCAACCGACGGAACCAATACTCAAATTACTCCCAGCGGCAACCAATTCAACATCAACGGCGGCCAACAATCCGGCGACGGTGCAAATCTATTTCACAGTTTCCAAGAATTTGGTTTAACTCAAGGACAAACTGCTAATTTTATATCAAACCCCAATATCCGCAATATTTTAGGGCGAGTTGTCGGCGGCGATGCTTCGCTGATTAACGGATTAATTCAAATAACTGGCGGCAATTCCAATTTATTTTTAATGAATCCGGCGGGCATTGTATTTGGTGCAAATGCCAGTTTGAACGTGCCTGCTGCTTTCACTGCGACTACTGCGACGGGCATCGGTTTTGGCAATAACTGGTTTAGTGCGACTGGTACAAATAATTATACTCAATTAGTCGGAAATCCGAATACTTTTGCTTTTACAAATACACAACCGGGAGGAATTGTCAATTTAGGCAATTTGGCTGTGGGACAAGGGCAAAATTTAACTTTATTGGGCGGCACGGTTTTGAGTACGGGACAACTTTCTGCACCGGGAGGAAATATTACTGTTGCGGCTGTACCGGGGGAGAGTTTAGTCAGAATTAGTCAACCGGGAAATCTGTTGAGTTTGGAGATTCAGCCGCAATCTGTCGCGGGGAGTTTGCCTCAAAATTGGGTGTTGCCGGTTGCATCTTTGCCGCAGTTGTTGACTGGTGGCGGAGGAAGTGCAACGGGGGTGACAGTCAACGCTGGAGGGCAAATAGAATTAACTGGTTCTGGTTTGCAGGTAGAGAATGGAGATGTCGCTGCTAAAGAAGTAAGTGCGGAGACTGCAACGCTGTCAGCTAATCGCAATTTGACATTAGTTGAAAGTCTGTTGCGTACAACTGGCGATTTGAATTTGCTGGCTAACAATACAGTGCGAGTGCGCGATAGTGTGGCAAATCCGTTTGTGGCGAATGCTGGCGGTAATCTCTACATTCAGGGAAATCAAAGTATCGATATTTTGGCGCTGAATCATCTTTTGCAAACGCCTTTTGTCAGCGGCGGAAATTTGACTTTAGTGAGTGATGGCATCATATCTACAGATGCTCACTTTCGCAGTGGCAATAATATGTCAATTCTCGATTTTTCGGGCCAACCTGCTAATTTTATCAGTTTATATGATCCAATATTTACGCAGCCCAATGACTATATCTCTGGGGGATATACGGGGGCTTCCCTCAAGGTAGATACAACTTCGGGTACTGGAAATATTACTTTTAATGGAGATATAAGTATTACGAGTCCAGACACAACTATTACTAGCGGTGCTCCAGGCACCGATGAATTTATTCTGCGTACTTCGCAAGCAGTAATTTTGCGATCTGGCGGCAAGATTCAAACAAGAGGGATTGATACTTATATCTCTGTAACCAAGAACGCAGGGCCTGTAATTATGCAAGCTATAGGTGACATTATTATTTCGGGAACTTATATAGGTCCATCTATCAAAATAGATACGACTTCGGGTACGGGAAATATTATTTTTAATGGCAATATAACAATTACCTCTACCGCTACAGCTTATGGTAGCCCTCCTACGGGTTATGAATTGATTTGGGGCGGTTCTAGATCGGTAAGTTTGCAATCTGGCGGCAACATTCAAACAGGATATTTTGCGGCTTATAGTCCTACTTTAAATAATACAGTCCCTATAATTATGCAAGCCACAGGCAACATTCAAACAGGAAGTATTAATACAGGTCAGACAATGGATGATAGTAGTGGTATAATATCTTTAACTGCTGGAGGCAACATCCTTACAGGTGCACTTTCTACTGGAGTTAGTTTGGGCACTGGCAGTGTCAACAAGGGCGGCGATATTACTTTGAATGCAGGTGGCACTATTACGACTGGCGATCTCAATGTAAAGGCGAATCAAAACGGCGGGCAGATAGCACTTACGAGTGGCGGTTCAATCGATATCGGAACGATCGATACAACGGGCGATAGCGCTGCGGGAAATATTACCATTCAAGCTAACAGCGGCATCACAACAGCGACAACAGGAATTATCGCGGGTACTTCTAGTAACGGCAATGGCAGCAACGTTACTTTATCTACTACTAATGGAAATATTAATATTGGTAGCGTAAATACTTTTGGTATATTGCAGGGGGGAAATATTAATATTACCAACACTAAGGGCGATATCATTACAAGTCAGTTGCAAAGTTCCTTGTTCACTTCAACTAACAGAGGTGGCGCAATTAATCTCAGTGCGGGCGGCAATATTACTACTAATAGCATTGGTTCATCTGCCTTGCAAAATAGTGGGGCAATAACGTTGATAGGTGATAAGAGCCTTAGCTTAAAAGGGAGTGTTAATTCCGATTCTCGTAATGGTGTTAGTGGTAATATAACTATGGAGGCTGGTAATGGAATTAATCTTATTGGGAATAGCATCAGCGCTGGTGGCCCTCAAGGCCCAACGGGTGGGAATGTTACCCTCAAGACTACCAATGGTGACATTATAATTTCTCCAGGTCAGATCGATACAATTGGTAATACTCCTGGTAATATTTTTCTTTCAAGTGGAGGTGCGATCTCTATTGGATCGGCAAACTCAGTAGCTGGCTCCATAGATGCCCGATCTGACAGCAAGGGTACTGGCGGTAATGTAACCATTTTGGCTAATGGCGATATTAATCTTCTAAGCATTTCAGGCGTGTACATACCAGGTGATACTGGCGGCGGTAATATTAGCCTCACTAGCATGAATGGTAAAATTAGCACAGGCATTCTCAATACCGAAGCTAATATTAGTGGCAATGCTGGCAATATCAACCTCCAAGCTAAGAATGGCATAGAAACACCAAGTGAAATACCAGGATATAGCTTAGATTTATTATCGACTCGTTCTCCTAATGGGAATGGTGGCAACATTACTCTATCTACGATTAACGGTAATATTCAAATAGGTAATGTCAATTCTGGCGGAAAATTGCAGGGTGGAAGTGTTAATATTACCGCCAGCACTGGCAACATTACTACTCGTGGTATTCAAGCCAGTGGTACTCAAGACGGCGGCTCAATCACGTTTAAAAGCGGCGGGGCGATCGACACTACGGCAGGAATCATCAATGCGATCGGCGGCAACAACGGCGGCAATATTTCCCTCGAAGCCGCAACCAACATCAGTACGGCAGGAATTGGTAGCGCTTTATTGTTAAGTGGCTTCAACGCCAATAGCGGCAATCTTCGCATTCAAAGCGGCGGTAATATCGACACAACTGCCGGCCCAATTATTACCGCTGCGGCAAATGGTAAGGGCGGAGATATCACCATAAATGCTCAAGGAACTGTTTCGACATCTGATATTAATTCCCGCACCTTCGCTCCCAGTATTACTGTGACTGGTGGCAATATTGATGTCAAGGCAAATGACTCTATTACTGCCAGTGGCAAGATCGAAACCAACCGCAATAATATTACTTTTAACGCTCCGGTAACATTAGGTGATAACCTGTCGGTTAAAATTTTAGAAACGGGCGATATTACTTTTCAGTCTACAGTTGACGGGCCTTACAGTCTGACTGTTCAACCCGATGCCGGAAGTGTTGACTTTGGTGGTGCTGTGGGCAGTGTTGCTCCCCTCAACAGCGTCAATATTCAAGATGATATCCCCGAAAGTCCCGCTGCAATTAACATTATTACTACAAATAATATTACCACCAAAAATATTACCTCACCCGCCGGAATTTCTTTGTTTAGTGAGAACGGAGAAATCACAACCCAAAATCTCGATGCGACTTCCCCTAACACGGGCGGCAATATCGATTTGAATGCTGGAACTAATATTACTGCGGGCGATATCAATACCTCGTCTGCTGGTAATGGCGGCAGTATCTTGCTCGACGCTACCGGAAGTATTACTGTTGGTAAAATTGACTCTTCGGCGCAGGGGAATGCAGGGAATGTCACGGCTTATAACCGCAGCACTTCTGGCAATATTACTGTGAGTCAAATTGATGCTCAGAGTCAGGGCAGCGGTATCGGCGGAAATGTGGAGATTCTGATGGGAATGTTTTTTCGATCGCTCAATTCCTTCACAGACAGAAACGGCATCAATGCTAGCATTTCTACGGCTGGAAGTCCTGGAGATAGCAGCGGCGGTACTATAATTATCCGCCACGGAGGCGCAGGATTAACGCCGTTTATTGTCGGTGATTCTGCCATAAATGGAACGGCGGGTGCAATTACTAGGGGAAATTCTAATCCTATTCAAACAATTTTGCCCGATCGCGAATATCTCTATACTCACAAACAGGATGCCGATCGCATTCAAATTATTTCCGTACCGCCGCCAATAGTTGCACCCACGCCAGCAGCTACTCCCACACCCGCACCCACACCAGCAGCTACTCCAACACCCGCACCCACACCAGCAGCTACTCCAACACCCGCACCCACAGCCGCAGCTACTCCAACACCCGCACCCACAGCCGCAGCTACTCCAACACCCGCACCCACAGCCGCAGCTACTCCAAGGCCCGCACCCACACCCGCAGCTACTCCAACGCCCGCACCGACACCCGCAGCTACTCCAACGCCCGCACCGACACCAGCAGCTACTCCAACGCCTGCACCCACAGCCGCAGCTACTCCAGCGCCTTCCCCAACACCGACTCCAGCGCCCGCACCCACACCCCCACCGCAACTCCCACCACGTTTACCCCTCGCACCTTCGGCAACACCGGAAAGCTCGATCGCACCTGCCCCAACACCGGAAAGCTCGATCGCACCTTCCCCAATTCGCCAAATATTTATCCCACCTGCCCCAATTCCCCAAACTTCGATCGCACCTTCGGCAACACCCGATCCGATACCTGGTTTTCCCATCGACTTCCAACTACCTCAATTGCCCGATTCATTCGTACTGCCACCCCGCGCGCGCCCCACACAGCCCTCAACACCCACAACCCCAAACGCTGCTGCCCGCATAGCTTCGAGGCCTACCCTTCCCTCTGTTTCCCAAATCAACTCCTCCCTCGCCACTCAACCTGCGATCGCCCTTCCACCTTCAAACCCACCAAATCCCTCGCCCACAGCCCCTCTTGCCTCCGTAACCCAGCCTCTAACTCAGATTCAGCCAGCACCTGCAAGTGCGATCGTACCCGCGCCTGTAAGTGCGATCGTACCCGCGCCTGCACCCGTCCCCGCACCCGCTGTCAGCCCCAGCCAAACTCCCCAACAAAATTTAGCTTTTTTAATTGGCGATTTATTGGGTGCTGAAACTTCTTTCGAGCTAAATCCTGAAACTGGAAATACCAGAGTTGGCTTCCAACTAGACAATAATCGACAAATATCGATCGACATACCGCCCGTTGTTGAAACACCCAATCTTACCTTTATCCCAGCTTCAGAAAACCCTCCCGAAAACCCGCCGCAGCTTGGCGCTTCTTCCACCGAACAACCCGACGGATACATAGTCTTAAATCCCCCTCCCGCCGAGACGCCTCTTCCAGAACAACCTGCTGAAAACCCTACTAATTGGTTGGTAAATATTCCCCAAATCTCTCTGCCGCAAATAGAATCACCTCCCGTTAATCCAGTACCCGCACCAACACCAGCACCAGCAACAACTCCAGCGCCCGCACCAACACCAGCCCCAACTCCAACTCCTGCCCCCGCACCAGCGCCAATTCCCGCACCAGCGCCAATTCCCCCTCCGATCGCAGAAAATCCCTTACCCGCAGATATCCCAAATCTCTTTCCCTCACAAATTAGCAGATCGCTCGTCGAACAAACTTTAGACCAAGGCAATGCTAATGATGCTGTTGCCCTAATTGACCAACTCTTTGAACAAGACTACGAAAATTATTATGGGGAAAATTTCACCGATAAAAAAATCAACGTTCAATATCTGAGAGAAACTCTCAAAACAATTAAGGAGGAAACCGGGAAGCAAGCTGTAATTGTTTACGCGATCGTCCGGCTCAAAGAAGTGTCGCTAGTGTTAGTAGTTCCCGACGGGCCTCCTATTCTCAAACAAGCGCCGGTTAACAGCAAAACACTGCTAAAAACTGTGAATCTTTTTCAGGGCTATTTGGCACAGCCACAAAGTTCCCAAGATACAGCATATTTGGAAAACGCGCAGCAACTTTATCAATGGTTAATTGCACCAATATCTAAAGAATTGGAATCGTTAAATATCGATACGCTAATTTTTTCATTCGATGCAGGTTTGCGCCAACTGCCACTATCCGCTTTGCACGACGGCAAGCAATTTCTAGTAGAAAAGTACAGCCTCGGCTCAATTCCCAGTGTCAGCCTGAGTAACACAAAGTATCAAAGTTTGAAAAACGCTCAAGTTTTAGCAATGGGTGCTTCAGAGTTTCCACACACCAAGAAAGAGCGTTTGGCTGCGGTGCCGATCGAATTATCTGCGATCGCCGGGAGGAGAACAGAAACGCAAAATCAAGCAGCATTTCCCTTGTGGCAAGGCCGCTCTTTTCTCAATCAAGAATTTACCCTAGAAAACCTGAGAAAACAGCGAGAACAACAGGCATTTGGAATCGTTCACTTAGCTACTCACGCCAGTTTTCCTCAAGGCGAAAATGGAAGAAAAGAAGCTGAGATTGATTTGTGGGACAGCTCTTTGGCGCTGGATGAATTTAGGTTGGCGAAGTGGTACGATCGCCGACAAGTAGAATTATTAGTGCTGAGTGCGTGCCAAACTGCGATCGGCGACAATACAGCAGAAATGGGATTTGCTGGACTGGCCGTCCGCAGCGGTGTCAAATCAGCGGTAGCGAGTTTGTGGAAAGTTAATGATATCGGCACTTTGGCGTTGATGACCGAGTTTTATGGCAATTTGCGTTCAGCGCCAATTAAAGCTGAAGCCCTCAGAAAAGCTCAACTGGCAATGATCCACAAACAAATTGTAGTAAAAGACGGTCAATTGCGGGGAACTCAAGGCGCGATCGACATTAATCAAGCCACACAAGTAGCAAATGCAGATTTCTCTCACCCGAACTTTTGGGCCGGATTCACAATAATTGGCAGTCCTTGGTAATAGGCGATATTTGTAGGGAAACGGCACGGCGCCATGTCGGGTGCGATATCTGTAGGCAAACAACACGGCCCAGTGTCCGGCGTCCAGAGTATCCCTGACAATCAAGCATCCAGGATACCCGCCACGTGATTCATCCGTCCAGAAATAAAAAACCTGTATCCGATAAAGGAGCCCCCGAATTTATCTCGCGCAAGTCAATGCTTCAATTCTAAAATCTAAAATCTAAAATCTAAAATCTAAAATCGATTGACTACTATCTTTTTATGTCATAAATTTGCTATGAATAGCAAAACTAAACACTAGCGGGGCAAAACCTGTGGGCAAGTTTGATAAAATATTCAATTCAGAAGACCAATCCGAAGCAAGCTTGACTTTAGAAGAATCCGTAGCAGCGGTAGCACTTGTCGCAGCCGAGGCAAATTCCCCTGATACGGATGCTGATATCTTAGAAAGCATACTTTGGGAATCAGAAATATTTGCTGAATACTCGGAAGATGATATGTCAGCAATGTTTCAAAGACTCGCAGGTATTGTCGCCCAAGACGGTTTAGGAGCATTATTTAATACTGCTTGGGAATCTATGCCAGATGAGTTAGTTTTGGATACTTTTGCCATAACCGCAGCAATGTTTGTCGCAGATGGCGAAATATCTCAGAAGCACCAGGCTTTTCTTCAGGAATTCCAGCAAGCATTAGGTGTGGAAGACGAGGAAGCAGCAGAAATTATTGAGGATGTAACTGCTGCTTACTCGGAAGTGGAGGGCGAAGAGTCTGATTTCGATGCGGCATGGTACGTATCTCCTGAAGGCAATTTTAGCGTTCCCATTCCAGTTGACCAGGAACGAGGCGGTAAAATGGATGAGCAAGAAGGCTGTGTCGCATTTTCAGACGACTTTGGCGTTTTGCTGAAAATTGATTATTTCCCTGTTGCTGGTGAAGTTGAAGAAACAATCGAGTCGGTTGGCGAGGAAGGTTATCTCAAGTCTTTTCTCGACAATTTTGTTTCTCAGGCAATTCTTGCTAATGTTCCCAATTCTAAGTTACTCCACGCGGAATATTTAGAAGATGAAGAAGCTTATTTCGTGGTTTTAGATTTGCCGGCGGGTGCAACTATCAGCGTGCAAGAAAACGATGGCCCTCTGACTCGGTTGGATGCTTACCGGGGACTTATGGCTTTTATTGCTGACGATTTTTGCTACACGGTAAGCTGTCAGCGCATTTATCAGGAGGGGGATGAATTGGGTTCCCTGGAGTCTGAAGTTGAGGGAATTATGAACAAGATTTTTGACTTTATTGAGACAATCGAATTCGGGCCGATCGAATAAAGAGGACTTATACCTTTTTCGATTAAAGAATTGGGACTGGTGCGATCGATTGACCGTAAGAACCCGGCCGGGGCGGGTTTTTGAGATTGTCAATTATTGGCGGGTATTGTTGGTGAACCCGCCCCTACCATATTAATGGTAATTGATAGGACATGATATTACAGGTTTTTTTGCAATAAAATAGTGCGATCGACAACAGGGTTTTTTGACCAATTCTCGATCGCACTTCCAGATACATTCAGTCAACCACAGTCGAGAGGCAGCAGCAATTAGCCGCCATTTTCGACTAATTAGTAGTCTGAGCTTCCACCAATCTTTGCTTGAGTTCTTCCAGAGCACTCGCCCAGCGCGGATCTGGCTGCACCGAGCCGGAATCAGCGCTCGACACCGTTGTTGCTGACTGATTGCGGCGAGACTTGTTGTTGTCACCCCGACGGCGATTGCTTTTGCTGGAACCGCCTCCACCTTGACTAGGGGGAGCCGACGAGCGTTGCTGTTGCTGTGGCGCAGGCACAGGCATAGGGACAGACGCCGATGCCGACACCAACTGCGGTGACTGCGGCGACTGCTGCTGATCGTCTTCGCCCTTCTCAGATTTACCCTTAGAGCGGGGCAATGCCTTCTCTATTTTCAGCGGGTTTTCTTTGAACATCAAGCCGTTATATTTCTCAATAACTTGGTCGGCTTGTTCGTCGGTTAGCACCGTCACAAAACCGAATCCTCTGCATTTTCCAGTTTTGCGGTCTGTAATTACCTTGGTGGTAACAGATTCGCCCTCCGGTGCAAAAACTTCTTGCAATTCTTGGCGATCGAGTTCCT
This sequence comes from Microcoleus sp. B13-B6, assembly GCF_036705405.1. Lineage (NCBI taxonomy): Bacteria > Bacillati > Cyanobacteriota > Cyanophyceae > Oscillatoriales > Microcoleaceae > Microcoleus > Microcoleus sp. B13-B6. The sequence continues at coordinate 17,829 of NZ_JAUBUJ010000112.1, read as the reverse complement.
TCGGTAGATTGCCAACATAAAGACGAATAGACATGAAAAATTCCTCCCGACTTGGATTTTAATTAATTTGCTCGAACAGAATTACCTGAACTCAACTGAATATTGACTTCAGGCAAACACCACATAACCCGAAAATTGGCGCATTCCTCCCACCAACCTTGACAGCTCCCCCACCTTTTAGAACAAAAAGATGATTTACTCTGATAAGGCCGGAACTTAACCGCCGATGCAGAGAGCTTTTAAATCTCAGGTTGTTGTGTAAACTTTTAGTCATCACTCAAATGTTTAGGCTATTGGCTATTCTGTATTACTTGCTTCCGGTTTTGATTCAGAATGTTTATAGCCAGCGCCGTCTAGAAATTTATGTCCAAGGATGTGTCAATTGCAAGCGATCGGAATGCCAATATTCAGTTTAATACAGTGATGGATAAAATGGCTAACATTTTTTCAGCCAGTAATCTTACCTCGCTCCTCATCTCGCTCCTAATGCTGAGAACTACTCACTTACCCGCTATCCCTTAAATCAGGCCCGGCAGAGTCCGAGCATTCTTTAAAGGTATCACAGCCTTGGTAACAGAGCTAGTTATTTAGGAAGATTTCAGTCTGAATTTAACGGAAACCACATCTGAATCACTTTTGAGAATTCATCCGGCACAGCAAAAATAGCGATCGAAAAAAAACAGCCGACAAGCGGCTGGCTGTACTTGCTGTGTTGGGATGTTGACAATTTTTACGCAATGCCTTAAGGGATTTTAGCCAACTGAAGTTATCGCGCTATTTGGTTCAATCCAATTCATGTAAACTAATGTAACAGGCTGCGGGCAAAAAAGCAACTTTTCTTTACGAAGGAAGTTCGGCAACGGATTTTGTAACGGATGTAACGGATGTAACGGATGTAACGGATAGACTGTAGGGTGCGTAGGGAGAAACTCCAGAATCCGATCGCCAATCCCCTGTTTAACTCAACACCGATCGAGGCTGCGCGTTGAGATCGATTCACCTGAGATGTTGCACCATTCTCAATAAGCTTTTTATGAACAGGCAAGATGCCTGTTCCACAAAGAGTGAATTTTCTTGTGGAACAGGCATCTTGCCTGTTCCTGAGAAAGGTGCAAGATGTGAGATTCACCCCACAATCGGACAACTATTCCTCACCTTGGGCCCTGGATAATGATGTATGCGCCCCAAAAAGCAGCAGCAAAGGCCAAAACCGCAGACCAAATCGGATGTCCGCTGTCACTAACCCTCCCTCCTTGACTGCGGAGACTTTCAAGGTCGATCGCCACAGTAGCACCCCGGCGCAGCCAACCAGTCGCCACAACAGATGTTCCGATCAAATCGCTAGGGCGAGTAGTCTCTTTGAACAAAAATGGCCACAAAGAGCCAATGTAGCCAAACCTCGAAACATAGTGCAACCTCACCAACCCTGTCGCCGTTTGCAAAATCAAATCTTGTCCCAGCCAATTACTCATACCCGATCGACCCAAAAGTTGCCCTTCCAGCCGCACTGGTTCAGCATCCAGCGGCAAACTTTCGGGATTTGACAAAATTTCCGGCAAACTCGGCGAAGCGGTTTCTCGCGGTATAATATCCGGGAAGAAATAATTGATCCGCATCAAAGTACCGATGCTAAATCCGATCGGCAAACAGCCCCAAAGAATAGATCGATCGCCCCAAAGCCAATCCAACTGCCAAATACTCGTCCTCGAAAAAATCCCCCCAATCAGCCAAAGCACCCCGACTATCGCCAAACTCATCGGAATCCCAAAAAACGGCGCACCCTGTAAAAATAGTTTTGAGTCTTTAAATTCGAGTATTGACTTAAACACAGACAATTTTCCTTTCCGGGGCTGTTCTGGCACTCCCGCGTTTGCCAAATCTAACTCTGTCTCCAGTTGCCAGAATTGAGCATAAAGAGCCAACAGCTTCAAACGCTCTCCCAGCAAAGGATGCGCGCGATTAACCGTCAACCAATTGCGCTCCTGATTGCTGACATCCCACAGCAAAATCTGTTCTAGCGGCGCGTGTAATGCAGCAGAACCAAGGGTTACAGCTTGTCCAACACCTACGGGTAACAATAGATCGAAACTTTCGAGGAAAAAGCTAGTTTGTTTTTGCTGTTCGATATTATCAGCAATGCCGATCGCAATTTTACCCAGTGCCCGCGTCAAACCGTTAGGATTACCCGTAATTTCCGCAGCAGTGCGATCGCTAAAATACACTCTGCGGCGCGACAGCCACAACATCGGCCAGCGCAACAACTTATAAATCCCATAACTGGTAGCAGAAATTGCAGCGGCCACAAATTTGACAGCAGAACGCAAAAACTCGATCGTCATTAAATCACACAACCGCTCTTGCCAGTGCGCCACCTGCCAATAAATCAGGTAAGGAATCTGAATCACCAGCAGCGCCAGCGACATCGGCGCAAAATCCCAGTGAGATATATGGCCCAACTCCCGCGCGAAAATAGTGGCAATTTCATCATCCGTCAACTGTTCCAATAGCCCCCGACTCACAGCAATCCGAGCAAAACGGGGCAAACAGCCGTAACTGAAAGCTACAGGAACATTCAGCGGCAAGAGTTTCAGCACCGGCATCGGCATATTTTGCTTCGTACAATAACTTCGCAGTACCCGGCTAGCTTCCTTGCTGTGCTTGGATAAAACTGACCCGCGCAGGGTTTCGATGCCGCAAAACAGTTTCAGCAGCGCGTCTATCAGCCACGGAGAGGAGGCCAAAAGCAATCCAAAAACCATCTGAACAAACGGAGTTGGATCGCGGTAAAAAAGCTGAATCGGCGCGAAAATAGGCAGTCTACTGAATATGTAAAGCTGAACCAACAGAGAATTAGTGTTTGTCAGCAAGAATTGCAGGACAAACCGGGCTAGAAAAAATAGGGCGATCGCACTTGCAACGGCTTCCACCCTAAACTCCAGCAACTTCAGCGGTTTGAGCGGGCGCGGGCTTTTCGCGCGCCCTGCTTCGCGCCAAGTGAGTTGGTAAGTATCTGGGCTGGCGACTCCGGGAATATCTGTTGGGGAACCGGAACTATTTTCACCGCTAATTTCTGCGGTATCCGGTGCAGTTTCTGTAGGGGCGGTGCCCCCGTGCCCGCCCTCTGATGTCGGGCCCCCGTGCCCGCCCTCTGATGTCGGGCCCCCGTGCCCGCCCTCTGATGTCGGGCCCCCGTGCCCGCCCTCTGATGTCGGGCGAATCGGCGGTGTGGGGGGTGGATGTGGCAGGGAAATCGGTTGCGATTTGGCGTTTTCAGGCTCTAAAGCAGGCTCTAAAGGTAAAAATCCTGTTTTTTTATCTGCGGTCGGTCGTAGCGAAGCGGGGCGTAAGCCATCGCCCTCAATCGATTTTTTCGCCGATTTTGTTCCTGCATCAAAGGCGACAAAGCCTGTTTCGGGGGGAGTTTCTGCGGATTTTGGTTTATTTGCCGGTGGTTTTGGGGGGCGAGGGGGGGTTAATTCTGTTAAAGCGCGATCGGCCCAAGTTTTGACTTGAGAGTTGGGACTTTTGGCGAGGGAAGAGCACAGGGCGATCGCCTTTTTGACATTACCGGTTGCTTTGTACGCAGCCACTAATCCCATCTGCGCGCGGATTCCCGACGACTGATTGGCGGCGGTTTGGGTAACGGATTCTAAAAGGGCGATCGCCCGATCGTAATCCCGCGCTTTCAAAGCAGCTAAACCAGCCTCTAGAGCTTGTTTTGCAGATAAATCCGCCGAATTTTGATGGTTTGGAGATGCCATAACAGTGATTGCACTAGCGCCTTGTCTAAGATAGCTTGGGCGATCGATAGATTACGGTTTTAACACAGAAATTAGGACACGGCAGTGCCGTGTCCCTACAATATTATTTTGGGGTAGGGACACGGCATTGCCGTCTCCTCTTAGTCCCTACAATATTATTTTGGGGTAGGGACACGGCATTGCCGTCTCCTCTATTATTCCGGTGCTCTTTCAATCACCGGGTTTTAATCTACAATTGAATTAAGTCCTCACCAATACATTTATGCCGATCGAAGACGAAGATTTTGAAACCGAATCAATTAGCGACGATCGCAAACTCCAACTCTTCACAGACAGACACGAATTTACCCGCCGATTTGCCTTTTATTTAAACGAAGACCCGCCCCGCGAACAAATTTTGTATTTTTACGGCGATGGAGGCAACGGCAAGTCATTGCTCCTCAAACACTTGCAGTATAACTGCTGCAAAAGATTTTCGCCGCAGGTTTGGCAACAATTGCGCGCACTCCCCGAATCAAAAGCGGCCGAAGTTGCTGATTTCGTCCGCCACGCTGAACCTAAAACCTATACTCCCATACCCGTAGTCAGACACGATTTCGGATTGATACCGATTAAAGAAGATAAACCGCAAGATAGATTTTACGGCTTGCTGATGCTTCGGCGAAATGTTGCAGCAGCCACTAAGAAATATAAATTTAAATTTCCCAATTATGACTTTGCTTGCTTTTGGTATTTGCTGAACAAAGGCGAATCACAGGCAACTCTCAACCAACTTTTCCCCGATGATGTGGCGGAATTGGTGGCACCTGTAGTTGAAACTTTTGCCGATTTTCCGGTGGTAGCGCAAGCGGTGGCGGTACTCAAAGGGATAGATAAATTCGGCGGGATTAAGCGGGCGATGAAATTAATTCAAAATCGCTTGGGTGTCAGCGACGAAAAAGCGGATCAAATTCGCCGTCAAGATATTGATACTGAGTTAACCGACTGTTTGCCTAAATTGTTTGCTGGGGATTTGAATGCGGCAATGGCTGGTAGAAATAAACCCGATCGCCTCGTGATGTTGTTCGATACTCACGAGAAAATGTGGGATGAAAAACGCAATTCTCAAGGCGCAACTTTTTGGTATCAAGATGAGTGGTTTAGGCGGTTGTTGAGGGCATTGGATTACAAATTGGGGATTGTGGTTGCTGTGGCGGGGCGAGAGTGTCCCGTGACGCAATTGCGGTGGCCGAATGCGCCGAGGTTTCCGATTCCAGAAGATTATATAGATAAACAATTGGTGTGGCATTTGTCTCCCGCCGATGCTAGGGATTACTTGCACAAAGTGGAGATTGACAAGGCTGATTTGGCTGATGCTGTAATTAAATATGCCAGCGTCAATCCCGATGATAATTGGGAGAATTTGCCGGTACATCCGTTTTATTTAGGTTTGTGCGCGGATGTGGTGCTGGCAGAAAGAAGGCGGGGAATTGAGTTGCTGGCGTCGGATTTTTCGCGGATTCCGAAGTTAAAAAATAAGACAGAGGAATTAACGGATCTCTTGCTCAGCTATGTCGATCGCGAAGTGCGATCGGCTGACGCACTCCAACATTGATTGATGTTGTTGGCGGCAATTTTTATTTCCACACCTGACAAGCTTTGTATCATTGTGAATTAACATGATATGGATAACTGCTGAATATAATTGATAACTTCATCTTTACTAATTATTTCAGAAGTTGGCACACAATAAGAAGGGTAAATATAATGAGTTTTACCTGTCGCTGCTGTTTTGCGTTTATCTATTTTTGTACCGTATCTATCTGGATAAATAATCCACTTTGTACTGGGACGTGTTGGCGTTATTGCTCCCCAAGCTATTTTGGTATTTCGACAGTACCAAATAACTACTGCTGGCGGGTTTACCCATTGTTTACTTTCTACTTCACCGCACATCCAACCTTTATAACCGGGCGGTATTTGTCGAATCGGATCTGTAATAGACTGAAATACTGTTTTTACAGATATCCAAAAAATTTTATTGCCTAAATTATCATACACAGGAATATCTTCGTCAGTATTAAACTGAGTAAGAATAGACTCTCCTGTATTAATTCCCCGTTTCCTCAGTCCATTGCGAATAAGTGTTACAGCATAATCTCCTTCAGCTAAAAATTTTTCCCAAGTCATAAATACTTAATCATACTTTTTCCTTAAAATTTTATCATCAAAACTCATCTAAAACTTCTTCGTTTACATCTGGTAAAGAATTTTTCATTTGATTCATTTGTTCTTTCACCAATTCTATTAAACGATCGTTGCAGTATTCAGCAATTGCTGGATATTTGTCTGCAGTCTCTTCTAAAGGTGTTATCACACATGGATCGCTAATATCAATACCCAATTCTATCCACTGCCTAGTTTGCTCCACAGCTACATTGACCAGCTTTTCTAGTTCTGGTAAGTAGTTACTTATCCCATTCAAAGGATTTAATTTCGATATTTCTTCTAGAGAAATAGACAGATTTTCTAGTTGCTTTTTCTTGAGTAATTTAAGGTCTTTATCTTTTGCAAATACTGAAAGAAGCGAAGATGTTCCCGCTTCTAATATTTTTGTATGAAGGACTGAAAAAGGTTGCCGACCTTCAACCGGAATATTATCCCAATAATTAGTAGCAAGTTCTCGAAATAGTTGATATGCTCTAAAATAATGTAGGCATGCATCTATCCCATCTTTTGTAGTGCTCGCTAAATTAATCAAACCCAGAGCCTCATACAATATTTGACAAGTCTTTAAATCCTTACTACAATCATCACTGAATTTTTTTATGACCTCCTTTAACTTTTCGTCTAAAGATATTTTCCAAGCATAGTTGCCAATGTCATAAAGTACGAATTCGTTAACCTCTTGAAACTTCTTTGATATTACAAATAACTCTTCAGCAGTTAAACGTTCACGTATCACTCCCTCCTCGGCAGATGATCTACTACTTCTTTCCTCTGACTTCGTGTCCTTCGCGTCTTCGTGGTTAAATAATTCGATATTCTTCCAATGGGAAGGGGCTAAACTATTTATTTCATCAATTTTAGTAGTAAGTGTGGATATTAAACTCTCAAATTCAGCACTAACAAATTCCGTTTCGAGCTTTTGCCTAGCTTCCTCTATTTTCGTTTTAATACTAGAGGTGAGAGCTTCTTCAAAGCTATCCAAAACAAACTGTGTCATAGCATTTAACCTCGCAGCAGTTGGCTGACTTGCACTAACGAAAGTTAGTTTACTTGCATTTTATCACAACCACACGAATAGTGCATCAAAGGGCGAGCGCACTTCCCGTACCTCATCCAAGACTTAAAAACAGAAAGTCCGCCTGTGCGGACTTCGTTTGTCTAGCGCCACACATCAGTCTGGCAGACTAATCACTCCAAATTCAACACACAATAAGGATAACGAGTCGTCACACAAACTACTGGCCCCACATAAAAACCCGGTTTCTGCCCACCCGCGCAGTCCTGAACGCACTCCGACAAAGAAACCGGGTTTTTTCCCAAATTTGCGAATCACCACCAAATATTGTCATAAAAACCCGGTTTCTGGCCACCCGCGCGTAAGCCCTAAATTTGCTACAATAGCCCTATAAAATATCAAAATATCAAAATATAAAAAATATGAACGAATCCCAAATACCGCAAATACCTTGGCTGCCATTAAGCCGAGAAGCCCACAAACTATCAGTTACCGACAGATTAGCTTTAGTCAACGCGATTGTTGAGTCCATCAGACGGGAACTCAGACCCTCACAATCCCTGCCAGATAACTTCGTCGAGCCGATGACGGGGCTACCAAAAACTGATGCACCACTCCCAACAAATACCGAAGTTAAAATTAGATTGCGGGGCGATCGCAAAGGTGCGGCAAAGCGACTCAGAGGGCTAGCAAAAACCGATACGCCACCTCCAACAGATGCCGAAGTGGCAGCCATGCTAGAAGAACGTTTGGTGGAGAAATACCTAAAATGAAGGTATTAATAGACACCAACATTATTCTCGATAGTTTGCTAGAACGAGAACCGTTTGTAGAAGATGCTGATGCTTTATTTGAGGCGATCGAAAATGAGCAAATTGAGGGATATGTAACGGCAACAACCTTAACAAATATCTTCTATATTGTCAGAAGGCAAACTCGCAGCCTCGATCGCGCTAGGCAAGCTATTGCTGAAACACTAGCATTAATGAAAGTATCTGCCGTCGATCGCCACGTTTTGGAAATAGCATTTGCATCTAATTTAACCGATTTTGAAGATGCCGTGCAGTTAGCTTGTGCGCTGTCAGATAACTTGGAGGCGATTGTAACCCGCGATACAGGAGATTTCGCTGGGGCTACCTTACCAATTCTATCACCTAAAGAGTTATTAAAACGTTTGGAATAAGATTAATAGGACTTACGCACTCCGACAAAGAAACCGGGTTTTTTACCGAATGTGTGGGTCACAACCCAGTATTCTCGTAAAAACCCGGTTTCTGGGCTTCATCCGTAAGCCCTAAAAAAACTTAACCTTGCAGCTTACCGCCCAGATTTTCTCGGCGATGTACCGTCAGTTGATCGCTTCCGACGGATCAGCACGCTCATCACCTGCTTCGGATTAGCGGCACGCTGTACGGGACTCCAATCGCCCACTTCTGCAAATCCCAGCCGGTACAAAGTCAGTATGGTTTCCCTGACACCCTTGGGCGAACCGACAACCGTTAACAGCACCACTTCCTGTTCGCATACTGCTGCTGAGTCGTCATTTGGGCATTGGGATTTGTTGTCGTCAGGCACGAATTCCTGTGACATAATATGTTCTCCTGGTTTTGGGTTTTCTAGAAAAACCCAAAAACCCAGCCGCCCCGCATTTCAAGACATAGCAGGGCGGCTACAGAGAATGTTAAGATTCTCGGAGCCTCCAGACTGCTGATTCCAGTTTGGCGGTTATGCTGTCCATTGCTGCTACCAACAGCTTTGGGCAGTGCAACTAGATTTTTGGGCGACGCGGGCTGCCTCCTCTACAAGCAAAGCAACCTCTCACTTCAAAGCGTAGCCGCAGATGGGGGCCGCCGTCAATCCATTTTGGATTTTAGATTTTGGATTTTGGATTGACAATCGGGATTGAGAGGTTTTGGGCCGGGCTGAGGATTTAGATTTGACGCACCTTACTCGATTAAGCAGGCGGGATTGAGTACAGGGCAGTGCCTTTTTCCTACAAATCTTACAATAAATATCATTGGTAGGGACACAACACTGTTGTGTCCTTTGTCTGTGGTAATGACGGTTTTTGTTAATAACAATCCCGATTTTTTAGAGGATGCGGCAGTGCCCATTGGTGTCAATTTAACGTTAAACCCGCACTTCGAGAGTCCGACAGTCCGACAGGGGTTGAAACCCCTGTCTCAAAGCGAAAGTCCTCTAAAGAGGACTGAGAAAAATACTTTTAAACTCATTAGTCCTCTTTAGAGGACTTTCACTATTAGCCAGGGAATTCATTCCCTGGCGGACTGGCGGACTAAGAGATTAAGTTGACACTAATGGGCAATGCCGTTTCCCTACAAACCAACTATCCCCCTCACTCCTCGCTAACAGCCAAACCCGAAACCACAGGGGCGATCGCATTTAACTTCAACACAGGATGATCCCCTTCCACTTGTCGGCAATTCCACTCATTCCTAAACAGCAAAACCGGCCTTCCCCAAGTATCTTTTACCGTCACCGTATTAAACAGCCGCCCAACTTTTTCCAGCGCCTCCCAACCGCCGTCAACCCAACGAGCTACACTGTAAGGCAACATATCGATCGTCGTTTCCACATTATATTCCGACTGCATTCTGAACTGCACAACTTCAAATTGCAACTGTCCGACAGCCGCCAAAATTGGCTCGCGTTTCGACTCATCAACTGAGTACATAATTTGCACTGCGCCTTCTTCCTGCAACTCAGAAACGCCTTTGCGGAACTGCTTAAACTTAGAAGGATTGGGATTTCTCAAAAAAGCAAAAAGTTCAGGAGAAAAACAGGGTATCCCTTCATATTCCAGTTTTTGGCCGGTGTAAATAGTATCCCCGATCGCAAATACTCCCGGATTGTTCAAACCGATCACATCCCCCGGATACGCAACCTCGATCGACTCCCGATCCTGAGCAAATAACTTTTGAGGTCTTGACAAACGCACCGTTTTACCACTGCGAGCGTGAGTCACGTTCATGTCCTTTTCAAACTTGCCCGTACAAACCCGAATAAAGGCCACCCGATCGCGGTGTCTTGGGTCCATATTGGCTTGCAATTTAAACACAAACCCGGTAAAATCTTCATAAGTTGGCGGCAAGTCTCCGGCGCTGCTCTTGCGGGCGATCGGCTTCATAGCGTAATCTAAAAACGCATCTAAAAACAGTTCTACCCCAAAATTGCTCATCGCGCTGCCAAAGAAAACTGGTGTCATTTTTCCAGCCCGAACCAAGTCTAAATCGAGTTCAGTTCCCAACTCATCCAGCAGTTCCAACTCTTCTTTGAGCTGATAGTAAAGGTCTTGTTCCAACAAATCTTCAATGCGCGGATCGCCCAATTCGATGACCGTATCAACAGCAGCACGAGAACCGTGTTTAGCCCGCTCGAATAAGTGAATTTTGCGCGCCCTGCGATCGAAAACACCTTTAAAACGATCGCCCGTACCTATGGGCCAATTTACCGGATAAGTCTGCAACCCCAATTCCTTCTCAATTTCGTCCAACAAATCCAAAGGTTCTCTGCTAGGGCGATCGAGCTTATTAAAGAAAGTAAAAATAGGCAAACTTCGCAGCTTACAAACTTCAAATAACTTCCGAGTTTGCGGTTCCAAACCCTTAGCAGCATCCTCAAGCATCACCGCATTGTCAGCCGCCGCCAGAGTTCGATAAGTATCTTCGCTAAAATCTTGGTGTCCCGGAGTATCGAGCAGATTAATGTGATATTTTTTATACTCAAACTGCAAAACAGTAGAAGTAATAGAAATTCCCCGCTGCTGTTCCATCGCCATCCAGTCAGACGTAGCGTGTCGCTGAGCCCGCCGCGCTTTCACAGAACCTGCTTCGTGAATTGCACCTCCGTACAGCAGCAGCTTTTCTGTCAAAGTAGTTTTTCCCGCGTCGGGGTGCGAGATAATAGCAAAGTTGCGCCGGCGCTCAACAGCAGTTAGCAGTTCAGTTTCGAGTTCTGTTGTCATCAAAAAAAATCCGTAAGTGGGAACTCAGTCCCTTTAGGGCTGAGAGGGAAACGGCTCGGCGGTTTCAACCGCCGTGAATCTTTCCATTACAGGGGGATTGCTTAATTCGGTGTACTTTTGTAATGTACTTTCAGTGGGACAATTACCACCTCAAACCTCGCAACCCGCTCACGCATAATGTTTGCTCTTTCGAGCCTCCCTTTCGGGGTAATGTTCGCCTCGCCAAGGTTATAAGAGCTTGTTAGGCTTGCAACACTGTTTCAGTGACCTTAAAACTGTTTAATTGCAAGCGACAGAGCAGGGAACTGGCGTCGCATTCGCCTGGTGTCGTGACTCAAATAACGTAGTCAATTAAGACTTAGGCTGGTCAGTACAGCTTGCTTGATTACTCTTACAAGCTCAGTCCCTTTAGGGCTGGGTTACTGACCACAAATTAGGTAGGGGAATCATCACCCGATCGCCATTATAGCCTGTGCTACAGTTGCTATTAAAGGTAAAATTATCACTAAAGTCAAGGAACAAAAATAATATGTACGACTCCGACAAGCGAAAGCTGCTATCACTGGTGTGCCACGGGGCGATTTTTTTCAGCACGTTACTGTTCTCGATCGGAGCGCCGATCGCTGTATTGTTAGTATCAGATGACCCCGTTGTCAAAGAAAACGCCACAGAAGCCATCAATTTTCACTTTAATGTATGGCTGTACGCTCTGATTCTGGTGCCGCTATCTTTTTTGACATTGGGTTTGGCTGGCTTAATCGGTTTCGTACTACACTGGGGACTGACAATAATGGCTATTCTCCACATTTTGCAAGATCCTAACCAACCTTACCGCTACCCTTTTATTTTCCGAATAGTTTAGACAACGAATCGCGCTTCACTATCTATTTCAAAAACCCGATTTTTTGAAAAAACCGGGTTTTTAATTATTTTATAACTCAAGACGCTTGGGTTAGTGCTAAAAAAACAGATCGTGCGTAGGTTGGGCACGAGTGAACGAACCCTCCGTTTTACTCCGCCCAACATTTTCGCTATAATTTTCCACGGGCCCAAGCGTATTGAATTATCGAAAGCTTTTTAACCATTCATATTTGGCGTTACCATAGGCTTCTCTTGCCAGCAATCCGTCTGCACCGCGTCTGGATCGCTATAATCGCCATCGCGATAATATCTTTGAGTAAGTGTGCTTTACTTCTTTCTATTCTTGGGCCCTTCAAACTGGCAAAATGTTCTAAAAAACTGGCATTTCAAATATTCATTGAAGACCAGGAATCTGTTTGTTTTTGTTGGAAACTTACAGCTTTACTAAAACCTATTGCCCTTGATATTCCCACTAAAATACAACAAAATACATTGAAATTTAGTCGGATTTAACTGTAGCATATTTTGCGTTAAAGTTAAGATGCGTTTAGCCTGCGCCGGGAGGGTGACATAATGTCTAAGGCTCCATCTAACAATAGTCCGGACAGTTTTCAATCACTAACGGCAGAATGCGGGTTTCAACCTTCTCAGTGAGGTCAAATGCTAACGGTAGAATGAGGGTTTCAGCCTCGGTCTCAAAAACTGTCCGGAGTATTGAATACATTACTTGAAGTTTGACGATATTCCCATTCCTGGGGTATTCATACCTTGATTCAGCAACGCCTCGCCAGAACTGGGGGCATCGCTGGCAGCCACCGCAGCAGATTCAACAATTAACCGACGATCGGATGGCAGCACTGAACATCGCTCGCTGAACATTGCCCAGCAACCGAGCGCTACGGTGTTAGAGACAACTTGACATCGTAGCGCTACCTGATGATGACTGATGACTAATACCTAATAACCGACCCCAAAACCATGACCACCAAAAATCTGCCGCCCAATGATCCAATAGAAACAGTCTTCCTTTATCGAACTTTTTTTTGCGTGATTTATCGGCGCGGTGGCTGGGAAATCCGGTGCATGAGCTATGGATACACCTACCCCGGCGTCGTGGGCGGCGCGGGGGTGGCGAAAAAGCAAGTAGATGATTTCTTAGACCTGCGTTACGGGCCCAGACCCGATCGCCAAAAACCCTAGAAGCCACTATACTGCGGTTAATTGGGGCAACCCTTTGCCAATTACCAATTGCAAATTACCACCGTGTTAAAAAAGCTCCCTTGACATTTTCGGTCGGGGGAGCTTTTTGTTTTGGGACGATCGAACAACTCCAGCAATCGCCATGAATTTAACCCCAAACTACTACTTTAATTGTAATGTAAGTTATGAGAGGTTTGTTAATTATTTGTATTTTTTTCTAAAGGGGCTGTAGCGTTGTAAAAACTCAAAAATTAAACAAAAAACAAGCTGACCAGTTATCATTGTGAATTGGTATATCTTAACTGCTATAAAATCTGATAATGATTCTTTTTGTATCTCAACTGGTCGGTAATCCTTAACTTTTTTTTTTAAACTAATTGTTGTATTTTGGCTATAATCGTTCGCAGAGAGGGTATGTTGGATTTTTTCAATAAGACAGTTCATATTACCAGGATCTGCCTGAATAAAATCATCAACACCACTTGCTGAAAATCTCTCCCGGTCACTTGCCATGAATTGACCGCCCCATTTTAGAATAATGGGAATTTGTGCGGTTTCCGCGTTAGATTTTAATATCAGGATATTTTTCGCCCAATCCACTTCTTCATATATACTCCCATAACTCTTGACTATAATTATATCTACTTGTTTATTAGTTGCGAGTTGCATGACGGTTTCTACGTCAAACCCATAATATGCGACCAAATTAACTCTCATAAACCGCCTAGCCACCATGCTAAAATTCATCCAATCATTTTCAACGATTAAAACTTTTCTTAAGACTTTAATTTGTTCAGGTTCATCAAGTTCTGCAATAGCACAGCGGGTCGTTGGATGAAATTGAAAAATAGCAATTACTGTCAATTTTTCATTCTGGAAACCTACTAAATCATTATATTTTTCGGCGGGAATTGAGCAATAGACTAAATCCCACTGGCAGGAATTTTTATCTGAATCACAAACCAGTAATTTGACATAACAGAGCCAATAAGAAAATTCACTATTCATTTCTTATTCTACTTAACTTACTACTTGTTTTTGTAAACGAATTAGTGCTTTTTCGTTTTCAGATTATCAGGAGGCGGGATATCCCGCCTTCATTATGTAAACTATTTTAATTTATTCATGCTCGCCCCCTAGAATATCTAAGATTTCCTCCACATAATCCTCGTCGGTTTTTAGTTTTTTCTTTCGCTTCTTTAGCCGCCCTCTCAACTGATTGAGCAGGTCAGCCGATTCAGGTAATTTCGGTTGGGTCGGTGGTGGTGGTGGCGGGCTATCAGAGGTTTCATCTTGTTCGGCTTCATCCGGTTTCGCGAGTTTGGTTTCGGCTTCTTCCAGTTGTTCTCGCAGTTCCCGCAATTGTTGCTGAAGATGACCTTTGACCTGGCTGCTAGAGCCTAGCAGCTTAGCGTAATTTTCGCGGGCTTCATCACGTTCGGTTCCGGTATTTTCCAAGTCTTGCTTGAGTCTGCCTATTTCCTGTTGGGCTGCTTCTAATTGTGCCTGAGCTTGGGTATAGTCCGCGCGGGCTTCGTCGCGTTCCTCCTTGAGTACCCTGCAATCGTCGCGAACCTCATTCAATTCTTGCTCTATCCAACCTACATCAGCCTGCAATTCAAGCCTGAGCGATTCATCGTTGCCCTCGCTCAGGCTCTCAATTTTCCCAGCCGTTCCTCAAAGCTGGCTAACTTCTCTGCCAGCAACTTGTCTAGCTCTTTGGCGATGGTTGATTCTAAATCCCCACCTGTCGGCGCTGCACTAGCAGGTTTCATCCCCGTCGCTGACTCTAGCAACCCCACAACCCAAGAATTGACGCTTAAGCCGTTGGTTTCGGCGGTGGCCTTGATAGCTTCTAGCAAGTCTTCCCGTCCGTCCAGCCTCAAGTTGAGCTGGAGCCGTTTAGTCGTAGAGGTTTCGGGCTTATTGGTTTCGCTTGTCATGGTTCTGTCTAGTAATAAACTAGCCACAATCTAGCATAATGCTATTTAATTGTCTAGTATCACGCTAGCTTAAAATTAGTGCCTCTAGCTTTTTGTCTAGCAGCTTAATTTAGCATAATGTCTAGTGTTTCTGCTATAACAAATACTAGATATTAAATGCTCAATATATACTAGACATTGTGCTAGTAGACAAATAGCTTTTTATCTAGCATCTTAATTTAGCTTTTTGTCTAGTGTCTATGCTATAACGTATACTAGACATAATGCTAGTATACGTTATAGCGAAACGGAAACGACACAAACCGCTCGCTACATACGCTTCACAACCAGCACACACAACCAAAGGACGAAGAACAATGACTCTGTTAGCCAACAAGTTCGCTCAAATCGCCTCAACAATCGACGCCACGAATGCCCAAATCGCAGCGCTACAAGCCAAGCTCAGCGAGATCCAAGACTATCAGCAACAGTTGCCCGACCGCTAGCGAACCCTCCCATCGCTAGCGGTATCTAGTACATAAGCTAGACACAGATACTAGCATTGACTCATGAGAAATACTAGACACAACAACTAGCTTAATTACTAGATAAATACTAGCACTCTGCCTAGTATTTATCTAGTACAAACAAAACCACTGCCCGAAAAAACTCCGATCGCCCCAGAACCGATCGCCACACCGATGCTACCGCACCAACTACCCCAGCGCCTACGGCGCCGGCCGATCTCCGCCTTGAAACTAATGCTCTCGTTAGTCTCGGTCAAGCGCATAGTATCTGATGTGCCTACCAGTAACGAAGCTCCGGGCGAGCTAGAAATTGCTGGCGAGCGAGCGTCTGGCGAGCGGTGGCTTCGTAACTCCGCCGGTGGTGAAGCTTGGCTGGCGACGGATTCTCTCGTCGAGAGCGGTTATTTTCAATTCCATGCGGCGGTTCTGACACCGCGACTCAATCCGAAAGCCGACGAAACGATTCCGGCGCGAGTCAAAGAGGTCGAAAATCAAGCGACAGATGCAGGCAAAACTTGGGAAACTAAAACTCCTAGCCGTTTAAACACCACAGCCCCCTCCCTGAGACGCAACCTTTACCCCCATGCCATCGTAAACTTCTATTATCAAAGGCATAAAATGAATAAACCAGAACTGTCTCACGCCCGCCTTGAAGCTTCCCTCGATGCCAAAATTGAAAGATATTTCGATACTCTAGATACCGATCCAGACGTGCTCAAACAATTACTCGCCGACAAGCGCTCCGAAAATACCCGCCGCGCCTATGAGCGCGATGTCAATGATTTCTTAAAAACTATGACGGGAAAATCCGCCTGTCCTGATAACGTTTTGGAATTTTTGCACTTGGACGAGCGTCAGGCCGTGTCGGTGGTTCTCAAGTATAAAGCTAAGCTGATTGACAAGGGGTTGAAGGAAGCCACGGTCAATCGGCGGCTGGCGGCTGTCAAATCGTTGGTGGAGATGGGCCGCAAGCTCGGTGCGTGCCATTACAGTTTGGAGGATATCAAGGGGGAGAAAATTGTCGGCTACCGAGATACGACCGGGGTTGACCGAGCAACTTTTGAGCGAATTTTGAGCGGGTGCGACCGGGCAACGAAAGCTGGCAAGAGAGACTATGCTTTGCTCCGGCTGCTGTGGGGCAATGCTTTGCGTCGCAACGAAATCAGTCAGTTGAGTGTTTGTGACTTTGACCCTGTTGGTAAGACTTTGCGGATTCTTGGCAAGGGACGCGGGACGCAAGCTGAGACGATCGATTTGGGTGGTGCGACAGTGCAGGCGATCGCCGATTGGTTAGAAGCAAGGGGAAGTTGCTCGCACGATAGCCCGCTTTTTATAGCACTTGACTCCGCTCACAGCGGACACAGACTTAGTGGCGACGGTATCTGCAAGATGGTTGTCCGCCACAGCGAAAAAGCTGGTATTAAAAAACAGATGTCCCCTCACCGCATCAGGCACAGCGCTATCACAGCGGCACTGGACGCAACAGACGGGGATGTGCGGAAAGTTCAGAAACTCAGCAGGCACAGGAATTTAAACATGCTCATGATATATGACGACAACCGGGGGCGCGACCAACAGGACGTTACCGAAATGCTTGACTCTATGTTTTGAATGTTTTTATAGGGTTGCCTCAGTAATTCGTTAATTAAGGGCGTGTTTTTGCCTGCCATCAAGTCTCTAATTTTGTGGCGATGACGCTGTAACGCTTGAGGGAGAAGAAATTGGAGTTTACAAATTGGGTGTTGTTGGGCTGGGATTCATTCAAATCGACGTACAATCAGCCGCCGATGCGGTGAGACTTATCAAACAAGCTATGGAGGTGAGACAAGGCCCGCCCCAAGCGGTGATGTTTCTCAGTCGTGCGGTGAAGGGAACGAAGCTTAAAACCGAAGCAATGGAGTTGTAGGGAAAACTTACACCCACCATCAAAGTGCTCAAATCAGTCGTTCACCAAAAACAAGTGATTGCTGATTCTTCAGGTCAAGCAGCGACTGTGTGGGATTTGGGCGGTCAACCTGCCTCATATTCTGGTAAGGAGTACAGCCGACTGTTTAAGGAAATCATGGGAGTGTTGAAATGAGTACCAAGAAACGTAAACCACTGGGTAGCGCGATGGAAGAATTTGTTTTTGGTACAAAGGAAAACGAAGCTGCATCACCAACACCACCAGAAATTGTATCGCCAGCAACAACGCCCACAGCATCGCTAACACCGGAAGTTGCATTGCCCGCAACACCACCGCAGCCGCAAGTATCTGCACCAGACCCCGTACCTAGGGCTTGCTGAATCAGTGAGAAAAGTAAACAGTGTATGGGTTTTCCGACCAAAAAAGTAGTAAGGGTGCAAGAAA
>NZ_JAUBUJ010000111.1:0-27376 GCF_036705405.1 Microcoleus sp. B13-B6 | reverse complement strand
AATTAATAATTAAATGGGGTCGCAAAATCAAAAATAAGGGTAATGATTGTATCACAGTTTAAATGTGCAACAGCTTACCAACATCTCCCCTTACAAATTTAATTATCTGCAAAAGGCTGCCCGTCTAGCTGTTCAGCTTCCTCTCTCTTTGTTGCTGTAATTTGGGTATTGTGAGCCATTGTCTTGGAAAATTCATACATTTCACTGGCTTTTGCTTCCGCGGCTTTCACAATTTCCAGGATTTCCAGGAGTTGGCTTTCATCTGGTAATTGTTTCATGGCAATGCTTCTAATCTCTCAACTACTTTGTCTATCATAATTTTCGATTCAGGAGCCATATGTAGCAAGGCTGCTAAATAATCTCCTGCTTTTTGAACATCTTCATCGGGCACACCAGCCATCAATACATTGCCCACAATGTGCTCTGCTTGTAAGCGAACACCTGATACGCAGAATTGAAAATTACTGATCGAAGAAAAGTATTGCATCAGTATTTCATTCTGGGGAAAAAGAGACATTGCTCTTCTAAGTGCAAAAAGTCCCTGCGTTGCTTGGCGATCGCTATCGTCTAGTACCTGGTAGAGTTCGTCAACCAAAGAGCGTATCTCGGAAGGAATAGACATTTACTACAGTTTTTATTTAACACTTGCATTATACTGCTAAAAGTTACAACAATTCTTTGTAGAAGTCCAATAACTGCTCAGCTAAAGCTTTATTTGTATAATTGCTCATCGCTCTATGATAACCCCGATCGCCCAAATCGGCCGCCAACTCCCGCCGCTCCATCAATTTCTGCAAACACTCTCGCAAAACCCCTGCATTTCCTTCTGGGAATAATAACCCCGCATCGCCGATGACGTGGGGAATTTCCCCGCAGTCGGAACCAATAACCGGAATGTGACAGGCCATCGCTTCAATTAAAACGTGACCGAATTGTTCTTTCCAGCCCACCGTGGTCAGAGTTTTGAATTTATAGCTGGTTTGCGAGGGCAATACCAAACAGTTCATTAAGTTAATGTAAGGGGGAATTTCTTCGTGGGAAACGCTTTCTACCCAGATTATTCGGTCGCTGATTCCCCCTTCAATACATTTTTCGGCGAGGTGCTTCCGCAATTTTCCTTGTCCTACTAACAGCCACTTCCAAGAGCTTTTTTTCAACCCTGCCAAGGCTTCAGCTAAAGTCAACAATCCTTTTTCTTCGACAAATCGACCTACAAATCCTACCACAAAATCGGTCGGTTTAATGCCAAAGCTGCGCGATAAATCAGCGTCTTTACCAGTGGGGCGAAACAAAGTTTCATCTACGCCGAGTTGTGGCATTACTTTTACCGCACCTTGATAGCCCCGCTGCCGCAAAATTTTAGCTCCATCTAGGTTGCCTGCAATAATTCCGTCGGTGTGCTGAAGATTGTAATTTTCTAAGACTGAAACGGGCCAATTCAATTGATAAGGCAGATTCCACCAAGTAAATAATATATTTTTTGCTTGCAGTTTTAGGAGTTTATTGAGTAAGATTAACTGAGCGCAAGCAAGAGATTTTGCACCTTGTTCAACTTGAATTATCTGCGGTTTAATTTTTTGCAGAACTTCAATTAAATCTATACCAAAAGTTAGCAACCCTTGATTGTTTTGACTAAAGTTGGAGACGGGGACTACTTTAAATGAGCCTTTTTCATAAAATTGCGTTTCTATAATTTTATTTTGTACGCCTCCCGGTTTCCAACGCTGCGGCACTACAACTGTTACTTCAATATCGGGTTCTAGGTTGGCTAATATCTTGAATTTTTCCCGATTAATGTCCACAATATAGGTGTGACTAGCCACGAGAATTCTCATTTATTGGGAATGGGGAATGGGGAATGGGGCATGGGGCATTGGGCATTGGGAATGGGGCATTGGGCATTGGGAATGGGGCATTGGGCATGGGGAATTGGGAATGGGGAATTGGGAATTATTGAGCGTTAATCTTGTCTTGATGGGTGTAAGTTTGTCCATCATTCCACAGAGATTGAATTAGTGTATTTATAGCACTGAGAAAACCCAGGATATAAAAAGCAAATCTAGTTATAATTTTAATGGGCGAGTGGCTTTTATAACAAGGTGGATTTCCCCAAACGTGGCAGTCAAACAGTTTGGCAAAAAATCGCAGGCATTGAAAGGCTGTTAAATTTTTCAATCCCATGAGGAAATGGTTGTGATAAAATGTGACTTGATACTCGATCGATCGCGTGCTGACATCGTGACAGCCCCCGCTCTCTTCCCCCAAGTGAACTAAACACGCATTGGGATCGTACCAAATTTTCATGCCAGTCGATCGCAATCTCAAACAAAAATCCGACTCCTCCCGCACCGCACTCCCTGCAAACCGCTCGTCAAACCTCAGCCCGCACTCGGCAAAAACCTGCCGACGAAATGACATATTGCAGCCTCTAGCCGAGAGCACCTGCTGCGGTTTTACTGTATGCACCAAATCGATAAAATACCAGGCAATGCCCGCATCCATAGCTTCTGAGGGCAAATATTCGATCGCCAAATCGCCTCCAGAATTATCCAGTTTCATTCTGTCAAAAACCCTGCCCGCCACACATCCCACATCGGGTTTTTCTAAATAGTTGTCAGCGTGAGCAGCCAAAAAACCATCTGGCAATTGTACATCATCATCAATAAATAAAATAATCTCTCCCACTGCGCGCCGCACTGCATAATTTCGAGCAGCCGGCAAACTCGCCCAATCTACTCTAAACCAGCGAATTTTGCCAGCATTTGCCAATTCCTCTAAATAAACTTGAGTTTCTGATTCGTGGGTGCGAGTTTGATCGATTACCAGCACTTCAAAATTCGGGTAATTTTGCCCAATCGCATCAGCCAATGTCTCTCGCAGAGGTTGCTCGCGGTTGTAGGTGGGTATCACAACAGAAATCATCATCACACAATTGAGTGAAAATAAAGTTAAGGGTAGGCAGGATACCTGCCCCCCTCGTTATTTTTGGAGAAGTTGATTAAAACTCGAAATTAATAGTTAGAAATTTTGATTTATGAATTTTGAATTAAAAGATTTCAACTCAAAACTCAAAACTCAAAACTCAAAAGTTTTAGGAATTCCCCCTTTCCATCAGATGGCTATGTGTTGCTGAACGGCTAAAACTAAATTTTCAGTCCAGAAATTAGCCAATTCGGCGCTAGCAGCTTCCACCATAACTCGCATGAGCGGTTCAGTGCCAGAAGCGCGAACCAAAACCCGTCCCTGTTCTCCCATTGCTGTTGTAGCACGTTCGATCGCACTTTGCATTGCCTCGCACTCGTGCCATTTCAGGCGTTTTTCGCGATCGTCCACCCGAATATTCCGCAGCAACTGCGGATAAGTTTGGAAACTGCCACTTACCAATTGTGCCAAAGATTCCCCGGACTGGCGCACCAGCGAAGCCAAATGCAAAGCCGTCAGCAAACCGTCGCCGCTGATACCGTAATGCGGACAAAGAATGTGTCCCGACTGTTCGCCGCCCAACATCGCACCAGTGCGCTGCATTTCAGCGTGAACGTACTGATCTCCGACGTTGGTTCTAGTTAGTTTGCCCCCCAATTCTTCCCAAGCTCGCTCGAAGCCGAGGTTAGCCATTACAGTAGAAATAATTAAATTGGATGGTAACTGTTCGGAGTCGCGTAACTGCCGGCCCCACAGATAAAGAATGTAATCGCCGTCAATCGTTCGACCTTGGTTGTCAACACACAAAACTCGATCGGCATCGCCGTCAAAAGCAAAGCCCAAATCGGCATTGTGTTCCAAAACAGCCGCTTGCAAACTGTCGAGATGAGTAGAACCGCAGTTAACATTAATACGATCGCCATCAGGAGAGTCGTGCAAACAGATAACATCCGCCCCCATTTGCGCGAACACCGCCGGCGCCAAACCCGCGGCCGCCCCCCAAGCCAAATCCAAAACTATCCGCATTCCCTCCAAATTCATCTGTTGCAGCGAATCACAGAGGGAAGTGGCATAATCTTTAACCAACTCAGACCGATGGTAGTGGTGTCCCAAACCCAAGCTAGCAATTGGAACCTTTGCCCCCCGGATTCCCGCTTCGATTTGTTCCTGCAACTGCTGCGACAGCTTGGAGCCGTTTGAGCCGAAAAATTTAATGCCGTTGTCTTCTGGGGGATTGTGAGAAGCCGAAATCATCACTCCGCCGACCGACTCCGAAACGCTTGCCAGATAAGCAACGCAGGGAGTGGGACACAATCCCAAATTCCAAACTTCTAAACCGGCGGCTGTCAAACCCGCTGACAGTGCCATTGCCAGCATATCGCTGGAATTCCTGCTGTCTTGCCCCAAAATCACAGGCCCCTGGTTGGGGGAATTTTGCCGTAGAACTTGTCCAGCCCAGAAGCCCACTTGCAGGGCTAGGGGTGCATTCAGCAATTCTCCAACTTTCCCGCGAATGCCGTCTGTTCCGAAGAGTTTGGTATTGGGCAGGGGGAGGCTATCTCCCACCAGAATCGTATCGCGTTTGACTGGCTGTACCGAGTTAGCAGCCGGAAACTCGCTGCCACGAGGGCGCGAAGGTGTCTGAACCATATTCACTCCTTTAGGAATATTCACACTCACAGTTTGGGTTCATGTTACAACTGAAAGTCTTTATTTTCAGCCTAAACTCCATTTATTTCGTCAATTGCTGAAGCAACTTGCTTTGACAACCTACGCACCAAGCTTAACTTCATCGGAAAAATTTGTATTGTACGCAATGGAAAAACTTTTAGTACCGGGGGCGCCAACGCCAGGAAACCCGGTTTCTTTTTGCCTGCAGGAGTGACGCTGCTGCGGTTTGAGCCTCTCAGCAACTGCGGGTATAGAAGGTTAATGCTGTATTGCCGTATATTTTATGGCGGCAAATTTCTAGGCCGGAAATTGGTTGTGTCGATCGCTCCGGGCTGTGTTCGACGGCCATTTCGCCGAGGAGTGCTAGCATTTCTTGGCTGGCGATCGTGTTTAACACAGGTTCGTACAAGTCGCTGGCGTAGGGCGGATCGAAGTAAATGCGATCGAACTGCTGCCCCGCTAGTGCCGCCAACTTCGCCGTCGCGTTTCCCCGCAGTATTTGGAATGTTTGGGACGAGTCTGCTATTTTCTCCCAGTTTTCGCGGATAATCGCACAAGCTTTCGCCGACTGTTCGATGCCAGTGACACTCGCGGCTTGACGACACAAAGCTTCTGCACCCATCGAACCACTGCCTGTACAAATGTCAAGCCATCTGCAATCTGCGATCGTCCCTTGCCAAATATTAAATAAAGCTTCTCTGACTCGCGAAGGTGTAGGGCGAGTTGCGAGTCCCGGCAGGGTTTTGATTTGGCGATTGCCACTGATTCTTAAAGTCATTTAGGAAGAAGGAAGAAGGAAGTTCGGCAACGGATTCTGTAACGGATGTAACGGATGTAACTCACATCTTGCACCATTCTCAAGAACAGGCAAGATGCCTGTTCCACAAAGAGTAAATTTTCTTGTGGAACAGGCATCTTGCCTGTTCCTAAACAAGTAATTGAGAATGGTGCAACATCTCAGATGTAACGGATGTCAGGAAGAAAGAAGAAGGAAAAAGACTTTTAAAAATGTCAAACCCGGTTTCGGCAATCTACCGGGTTTTTTTTAAGATTCATGCCACCTAAGCAGGTACTTTTTCCCTCACCAGACTGACAAAATTTGACAGCATTTGCAATCCCGTACTCGAAGACTTTTCCGGGTGAAACTGCACGGCCATCAGATTATCTTTAGCTATAGCCGCCGTCACGTTTTGACTACCGTGAGTCACAATTGCCGATCGCACTTCCAAATCAACTGGATCGACATAATAAGAATGCACGAAATAAACCCAAGGATCAGACGGTAAATTTTGCCACAGCGGCAAATTCGGCTGAGTAAATTCCAATTGATTCCATCCCATGTGGGGAATTGTCAAACCCGGTTCCGATCGAAATCGGCGCACTTTTCCCGCAATAACGCCCAATCCCGGTTCTACACCTTCTTCGGAACTTTCAAACAGAATTTGCAAACCCAAACAAATGCCTAAAAAAGGTTTTCCCGAGGCGATCGCCCTTTTTATCGGTTCTATCAAATTGCGCGATCGTAAATTCTGCATTGCCGGGTCAAACGAACCCACCCCCGGCAAAACCACCGCATCAGCCTGCTCGATTATAGCAGGAGAATCTGTAATTTTTGGCACTGCACCCACATTTTCCAAGCCTTTACAGACCGAGTGCAGATTGCCCATGTCATAGTCCACTACTGCAATGACAGACATTGACTTACTTGCCTTATATTATCAATATCAGTATTATTGCATACAATTAGTCATTAGTCATTAGTCATTAGTCATTAGTCATTAGTCATTAGTCATTAGTCATTAGTCCACAGTTAACAGTTAACAGTCAACAGTCAACAGTCAACCGTTAACAATCCCCCATCATTTATGACAACCAAAATCCTGCTAACCTCATTTGATACTTGGCTTCCCCATCAGCAATCCAACTCTTCTGACGACTTATTAGCCAAGATTTCCCAAATCAAATCTTGGCCTGATTCCCTGACTTTTTTGAGGAAACTGCCAGTAGATTTCCAGCTAGCACCTGATTTAGCGATCGCCCAAATCAACCAACTCCAACCCGACACTATTATCTGCTGTGGCATGGCAGAAAGTCGGCAAAAATTAACCGTAGAATCCTGCGCTTGCTGCGATAGCGACATTCTGAAAACAGCAGTTAATCTCGAACCGCTAGTCGCTGATTTAGCCGCCACAGAAATCAGTCACGAAGCAGGAAAATTTGTTTGCGAAGCCCTGTATTATGCAGTTTTAAAACACCTTGCAGATTCTCAACTTAGCACCAAATGTATTTTCGTACACGTACCAATTTTGACAGAAGAAAATGCCGACAAAATTGTCGCAGATTTTTTATTAATTTTAACTCGCCTCCCTTAACAACTGACAACTGACAACTGACAACAGCCAGTTGCCAACTGCCAGAGGTCTTTAGCCGCCGTAATTCCAACCGGTGCTTTCTAGCAGCAACGGATTGCCTTCTCGGTGGACGCCTGCAGCCAGAACTTCTCCCACATAAACCGTGTGATCCCCGTGTTCCACAGCCCCGACAACTTTGCACTCGATGTAACCCAGAGAATCCGAGATAATCGGACAACCAGTTTCCGCGCCCGGATAAAATTCTACATCCTCAAATTTATTGCCAACGCGACGCTGCTGCTTGAAGAATTTCTGGGCTAACTCTTTTTGCCCTGCTTCTAGGAAACTCAAAGCAAAGACACCGCTGGCTTTGATCATGGCGTGGGATTTGGAGTCTTGCTTGACGCAGTTGACAACTAAGGGAGGGGTAAAAGAAGATTGCATCACCCAGCTAGCGGTGAAACCGTTGACTTCCTCCCCGTCTTTGACACCGCAGATGTACAATCCGTGAGGGATTTTCCGCAAGATGGTCTTTTTAGCTTGTTCGTCTAGCACGGGCTTACCTGTTCGATCGATAATTCTACACCGCTCAGTTTACCAATGTCGCGCCCACAAACCCACCTGTCTTAAGGGCTATTCGCTAATATTGCCTTTTTCGATCCCAAACTTGACCAAGAAAAATGGGATACAAGCCCCGTCCTTCTAGGACGGCTTTTCTTGATTTCTAATATACTCTTTCAAAACTTCTAAAGGCGCACCCCCAACAGAAACAGCAAAATAACTAGGACTCCATAATGCTTCTTTGTGGGGTTTTTTGTGTCCAGCCTGTCCGTATCGACGACTGGAAACACCTTTGAGTGCGTTAACTATTTGAGATATCGACAATTTAGGCGGATACTCGATCAGCGTATGAACATGATCGGCTTCCCCGTTGAACTCTAGCACTTGAAAGTTCATTTTTTGGGCTACTTCTCGAAACGACTTTTCAATCAAATCAAGACCTTCGCTCGTGAATACAGACCGACGATATTTTGTTATACATACCAAGTGTATTTTAAGTTCTGTAACAGAATTGCGTTCGAGACGGTAAACTGTTGTCATTACTTACAGACCAATATATAATCAAACTTACAGACCAACATTCAGTATAACCATGAAGGCGAGATTCCGGTACAGATTTTATCCGACGACCGAACAGAGACAGAGCTTGGCTCGGCTGTTTGGCTGCGTCCGCATGGTCTGGAACGACAGTCTGGCTCTCTGTAAACAGTCTGAAAAAAAACCAAGTTCGTCTGATTTGCAAAAAATCGTAATAACCCAAGCGAAAAAGACCGAAGAAAGAGCTTGGCTGAGCGAGGTTTCTAATATTCCTCTACAGCAATCTGTAGCAGACTTAGAAACAGCTTTTAAAAACTTCTTCGATTCCTGCAAGGGGAAGAGAAAAGGTCGTAAGGTTGGTTATCCTAAGTTCAAGAAAAGAACAAATAGCCAGTCGGCCCGATTTAGGATTGGCGGTTTTTCTCTAAAAAATGGCGGTGTCTATTTAGCCAAGATTGGTATTGTAAGCCCAATATGGTCAAGAGAAATTCCATCTGAACCTAGCTCAGTCACGGTAATCAAAGATTGTGCAAATCGTTATTTCCTAAGCTTTGTGGTAGAAGTTCAACCCGTTCATTCTGATGCCAAAAACCAAAGCATCGGAATCGATTTGGGGATTAAAACTTTTGCAGTGATGAGCAATGGTGAAAAAGCCGAAAGCCCTAACTACAAAAAATTAGACCGGAAAGTTCGCAAACTCCAGCGCAAATTAGCTCGTCAACCAAAAGACTCTAAAAGGAGAAACGCAACCCGAATCAAAATTGCTAAGTTGCACAACCGCATTGCCGATGCCCGCAAAGATTTCCTGCATAAATTATCAACCAAAGTAGTCAACGAAAACCAAGTGATTATTTTGGAAGACTTGAATGTATCAGGAATGGTGAAAAACCGGAAGCTTTCACGGGCAATTAGTCAGCAAGGATGGCGAGAATTCAGGACTCTCTGTGAGGCTAAGTCTGAAAAGTTTGGTAGAGAATTTCAGGTAATTAGTAGGTGGGAATTTACTAGCCAAGTTTGTGCGGATTGTGGTTTTAAATGGGGCAAAATTGATTTGTCTATTCGTTCAGTGCTTTGTGTTAGTTGTGGCACTGAGCAAGACAGAGATCAAAATGCTTCGAGGAACATACAAAAAGTCGGGATGGGGAATCGCCACGACTCAAAACGGGCGCAGAGGGATTGTCAGACTACTCCGGTAGCAGAACCCTATGAAGCGTCAAGAATCACCGCGCCTGATAGCCGGTGAGTATTTCAAACCAGTTTTAAGTCAAAATTAACAGCTTACAACTGTCAAGAAACTCCATACTTTTTAAACCAATCTTGCATCCGTTTCCAACCATCCTCAGCTTCTTTTTTCCGGTAACTGGGGCGATAGTCGGCGTTAAAAGCGTGCGGTGCATCTGGATAAAGCACAATTTCCGAACCGCTGCTACCAGTTTTGAGAACTTCCTGCATTTTCTCAACTGTATCGTTGGGAATTGACTGGTCTTTGCCCCCGTAAAGCCCCAATACGGGCACTTTCAAACTGGCTGCAATGTCGATCGGCTGTTTGGGAGTTAAATCCGTAGAATTGCCAACCACGCGCCCGTACCAAGCTACTCCTGCTTTGACTTTTGGGTTGTGAGAAGAGTACAGCCAAACAATTCTGCCACCCCAGCAAAATCCTGTAATTCCCAACTTATTAGTATTGCCTTTTCCTGACTTTTGTGCCCAATCTACGGTAGCATCTAAATCCGACATAGCTTGAGCGTCAGGAACTTTCGAGACAACTTTACTCCTAATTTCTTGAATGTCGGTGATTTTAGAAACATCACCTTGACGGGCAAACATTTCTGGGGCGATCGCTAAATAACCTAATTTTGCCAAACGCCGGCAAATATCTTGAAGGTGGGCGTGGACTCCGAAGATTTCTTGAATTACTAAAATTACTGGAAAATTGCTGCCGCTGGCGGGCATTGCTCTGTAGGCTGGAATTGAGCCGTCTTTTACGGGAATTTTTACCTCACCGGCAACTAAACCAGCAGCATCCGTATTGATAACGGCAGCCGCAATAGGATGAACTGCTAAGGTAAATCCGGCGCTTAATGCGGTGACAATGATAAATTGTCTGCGAGTTAAATCTTTCATCGGGAATGGGGAATGGGGAATTGGGCATTGGGAATTGGGCATTGGGAATTGGGCATTGGGAATTGGGCATTGGGCATTGCAACTGCCAACTGCCAACTGCCAACTGACTACTGACGGAAAAGCCGATCGTGCTCTGGATGGTACAAGCGCGATCGCCCTTGTGCTGATTTTCCCAACGCCGGACTAATCACATACATTGTCGTTCTGATCAAATTATTTTCGCGGGTAGCAACTGCCATTTTGTCAAGGGGAACTAGCACAATTTTTTCATCCGACCAGCCCAAGCGATAACAAATCGCTACCGGCAAATCCGAGGGGTAATGTTCCATCAATTTAGCTTGAGCTTTTTCGACATGGCGGGCGCTCAAATACAGGCACAAACTCGCTTGATGAGCCGCTAAACTCGCCAATTCTTCGCGATCGGGTACTTCGGTTCTGCCGCTAATTCGCGTCAAAATAATTGTCTGCACAACTCCCGGAACTGTCAACTCAATTTTAAGTTTAGCCGCCGCAAGTTGGAAAGCGCTAATTCCTGGGATTACCTCAAAAGCAATTCCCTCCAAGGCCAAAGCTTGCATTTGTTCCCCGACGGCCCCGTAGAGACAGGGATCGCCGGAATGCAGACGGACGAGGCTTTTTCCGTCGCGCACTCGTTGCACCATCAAAGGTACAATCTCTTCGAGGGTCTTATCCGCAGTTTGGATCACTTCAGCATCTGCGCGTACCCCCTGCAAAATTTGCTCTGGCACTAGCGAGTCAGCAAATAATATGACATCGGCTGCAGCCAGTAATTTTTGAGCCTTAACAGTCAACAAATCCGGGTCTCCCGGGCCTGCACCTACAATGTATACCCCTGGAATTAGGGCTTCAATCTCTGTCAAACTCATTGCTGCTAACAAATTTGCTAAATTTACGGACGCTTCCGGATGTACCTATTTTGGTTGGAAGTAATAGATGGTAGATGCACCCTGGTTTTGAACCCTAGAGACTAACCTCTCTGGGGTTTTTTATTGATCCTCTGGCAATTTCGGAGTGATCTTTGCCCGATCGCTATTGGGGGAGACAACATCGGGTAAAGGTCGATCGAGCAAATAAAGCCAAGCTAACCCGCCCAACCCTAACACAATCCCAGTCAAGCTTACCATCTGTGCCGTCCGCAGCGGCCCGAACATCAAACTATCAGTCCGCAACCCTTCAATCCAGACTCTACCGGAACTGTAAGCCGCGATATAGATCAAAAATAAAGCACCCGTTTTCAAGCTAATTTTGCCCTGCACATCGCGAAAAAATAAACTCAGAAGCAACCCAAATACTGTCAAATTCCACAGGGATTCGTAGAGAAATGTGGGGTGGAAGTATTCAAAATTAGCGTAGGCGGGCGGGCGGCTGTTGGGCGGAATATAGAGTTTCCAAGGCAAATCCGTAGGACTGCCAAAAGCTTCGGAGTTAAAGAAATTTCCCCAGCGTCCGATCGCCTGACCGAGAATTGCCGAAGGCGCGATTAAATCTGCCAATTGCCAAAAAGAAACTCGCTGAATTTTCGCAAAAATTAAAGCTGCGATCGTGCCACCCAAAATCGCCCCGTGAATGGCAATTCCGCCTTTCCAAATCGCAATAATATCTTCAGGCCTCTGGGCGTATTGCTGCCACTCGAAAGCCACGTAATAAATTCGAGCACAGGGAATAGCGCCCAAAACCAGCCAAATTGCCAAATCACCCAATAATTCCGGGTTGACGCGGCGTTTTTGAGCTAAGTATTGGGACAGACTGACCCCAATCAAGACGGCCGAAGCTATCAACAGCCCGTACCAGCGGATGGCTACGGGGCCAAGTTCAAAGATAATTGGGCCCGGCGATGTAAATTGAAACGCTAAGGGCAGCGCAAGAATATTTAGCACCATAAAAGTTGCATTAATTGTGATGGAAAGCTGTCAAATTTGCATACCCTTGAACAAACTCCAGAGTTTATTTTAGGGGGCGGCGGTCATTTACACGCAATATTTGGGGAATTTTGCCAAAAATTAACTTTGTTGGGGACATTTGTGTCTGGAGTTTTCTTTGTGAGTCCACAATAATATCCCCCCTAACCCCCCTTAAAAAGGGGGGAACCGGATTATTCTCAAAGTCCGCCTTCTTAAGGGGGATTTAGGGGGGATCGAGACTTCGCCTTCTGGAGGATTAACGGCAGGTTTGGTCTAGAAGTTTTAATATAGAGGGTGGCTTTAAATTTTCTGATGACTTATGTCTCCTACTTCCGTTTCTCAGGTGTACTCTTCTGGTAATTCCAAGGGTGCGAATCAGTCTCGCAAGACTGCTGCTTTGGCTGTTGAGTCGGGTAAAATTCCGCCCTTGTTGGGGGCGAGTTTAGCTGAGTTAACGGAGTGGGTGCAGCAGCAGGGACAACCGGCTTATCGCGGAAAGCAGTTGTACCAGTGGATTTATGAGAAAGGTGCCCGATCGATCTCTGATATTTCTGTATTCTCGAAACAGTGGCGCGAGACTGTTGCTAAAATCCCGATCGGGCGATCGACTATTCACTATCGATCGGTCGCACCAGACGCCACGGTAAAGTATCTCTTAAAATTGGCAGACGGTCAAATCATTGAAACAGTCGGCATTCCCACCGATAAACGACTGACTGTGTGCGTCTCAGCCCAAGTTGGCTGCGCGATGGGCTGCGACTTTTGCGCTACCGGAAAAGGCGGTTTCAAGCGCAATTTAGAAAAACACGAAATCGTCGATCAAGTCTTGACAGTACAACAAGATTTCGGCCGCCGAGTCAGCCACATCGTATTTATGGGTATGGGCGAACCCCTGCTGAATTTCGATAATGTTGTAGCTGCTGTCAAGTGTTTGAATCAAGATGTAGGAATTGGACAGCGAAACATCACCATTTCTACAGTAGGAATTCGCAATCGCATCAGCCAACTAGCCGAACATCAACTGCAAGTTACCCTCGCCGTCAGCCTCCACGCTTCCAATCAAAGATTGCGCGAAGAGTTAATTCCTAGCGCCCGCCCTTATCCTTTGGGTGAATTAATCGCAGAATGTCGGGAATATGTGCGATCGACTGGGCGCAGATTGAGTTTTGAATACGTACTTTTAGCAGGTGTGAATGACTTGCCGGAACACGCAGCCGAGTTAGCAACTCACTTGCGCGGTTTTCAGTGTCACGTCAATTTGATTCCTTACAATCCGATTCAGGAAGCTGAATATAAGCGACCGACTCCCAATCGAATTAACAGTTTCGTTGCGACTTTGAAGGAAAAGAAAATTGCAGTTAGCGTGCGGTATTCTCGCGGCTTAGAGGCAGATGCAGCCTGCGGACAATTGCGGGCTTCCGAGGTTTAAGTTTCAACAATTATGACTTATGAGTGCTAGTAAAATAATTTTACTAGCACTCATAAGTCATAATTGTAAATACTTAAGCTCAATCTTTAAGACAATTAAATTGTTAATATAAGTTTTTAAATATGGAACATGACAGCATAGAATATGAATTAAAAAATGAGCCTAGCCTCAAGCTTTTAAGAACTGACAACGCACCATTAATTATCAGTTTTTTGTATCGCCAGTTCAAGTCTTCAAATCAGATTACCGTTTCCCAATCAGAACTCGTAGAAAAACTTGAAAATTATTTAGAGAATCTGTGCGAACACGAACCGGAACGATATTGTGGGAAAGCACAAACTTACCTGGACACCTGGTGCAATAGCGATCATCAGTTCTTGAAGAAATATTATTTAACAAAAAATGACGATCCGGTTTTTGAACTTGCACCGGGTACTAATCGGGCGATTGGTTGGCTGGAAGATTTGAAAAGGAGAGAGTTTATTGGCACTGAATCCCAGTTTTTAGAGATATTTGCACTTCTCAAAGAAATTGTCACTAAAAGTACAGAAGATCCAGAAGTGCGTTTGGAGGAATTAGAAAAACAAAAAGCAGCAATTCAGAAAGAAATCGACACCATCGAACAAACTGGTGAGGTTGAGCGCTACAGCGAAGCTAAGCTCAAAGAGTGGTTTCTTAAAGCTAATGATGTGGCGCGTCGGCTGCTTGCTGACTTTGGAGAAGTCGAGCAAAATTTTAAAGCAATCACGGACAAAGTGAAAAAGGCACAGCTAAAAGAGGAGGGGGGAAAGGGGTTAGTTGTCGCACAGGTAATTGACGCGGATGAAGAAATTAGAAAATCCGATCAGGGGCGTAGCTTCTATGCCTTCCGAAATTTTATGGCAGATCCTTCCAAACAGGAAGAATTGGAAAAAATGATTGATGGGGTATATGGCTTGCCAGAACTTCAAGATTTGGGTAAAAAAAATCCCCTACTCCGAATAATTAAACGCAGTCTGATTAAAGCTAGCCAAAAAATTATTGACTCTAATTATCGTCTTGCCGAACAGTTGCGAAAAATGCTGGCAGAACAGCATATCGCAGAGAACAGGCGAGTGAAAGAACTGATTTCCCAAATTAAAAAATTAGCACTTACCGTGGTGGATAATCCTCCAGAAACTGAGGAATTTATCTGGATAGAAGGCGACCCGGAAGTGCAAATGGTGATGGAAAGACCGATGTGGAAACCCACAGAACAGCGAATCTTTAAAAGCTACAACTTTAGCGAGGAAAATGTCGATTTATCGACGGATAAACTTGAGGAACTCCGAAATTATTGTTATGTGGATGAGGAAGTATTGAAGCAGCGGATTGCTGCAATGTTGGAAAGTCAACATCAGGTAACGCTAGCTGAAATAATTGAGAGGTATCCGGTGGAAAATGGTTTATCTGAAGTTATTGCTTATTTGGCGATCGCTTCTGGCGATCGAAAACACGCGATCGATGACTCCGCGAGCGATCGCATAGACATCGCCAGTTACTCTGACAAGGAAAACCTCATGCACCTGACACTTCCACAAGTTATTTTCAAAAGATAAGGAGAGTAAATTAATGATAGAAAACGACATTATAGCACCCTACGCACCAGCAATCATCAAATTACTAAAAGGTATTCTGTATGACGATGACAGTGATTGGGGTATGCTATTGAACAACGAACGAAACGTCAAAGAATACTTCGGGAAAATTGGCGTGACACTTTATTTAAATGAAGAAGAAGGGTATGCTTATTTACAGCAGCCCGATCGCGAGGATGAGGACGAGCAAGCAAAACCACTGCCCAGGCTGGTTAAGAGAGTTGCCTTGAGTTGGGAAGTTACGGTACTATGTGTTTTATTGCGCGAGGAATTGCTAGAATTTGAGGCCAGCACCTCTAATTCCACTCGCTGCATTCTGTCTAAATATAAAATTCACGATTTAATGCGTCCGTTTTTTAAAGAGCAAACTAATGACGTACAGCTTGTAAAAAAATTTGACAGTACGATCGATCGAGCCGTCAAGTTGCACTTTTTAAAAGAGTTAAAGGGTATAGAAGGCGAATATGAGGTTCGCCGCATCCTCAAAGCTAAAATTCCCGCTGACAAATTGAAGGAAATCAAAGAAGAGTTAAAAGCGTAGGACAAATCAAATGCTTGAATTTGAACCAGACAATTCCAAAGCTGGATACCGCTTACATCGGCTTGAAGTATTAAACTGGGGAACTTTTCATCAGGGTACGATCGCCCCCGGCGGTTACACTTCCTTGCTCACGGGGGCTAATGGTTCGGGTAAATCGACGTTGGTTGATGCACTGCTGACATTGCTGGTGCCGAGTATAAAGCGGAATTATAACTTGGCTTCAGGTTCAGAAAAGGGAAAGCGAGATCGAGATGAAAAGACCTATGTACTCGGAGCTTACAGCACAATTAAAAGTGAAGATGACCACAAATCTAAACCGAAGTACCTGCGTACCAAAGATGATTATTCAGTTTTACTCGCTTATTTCTATAACAAAGGATGCGAACAGCACGTCACCTTGGCTCAGGTTTTGTGTGTAAAAGAGAAAGTTGAAAAGTTGTTTGTGGTTGCTGCTGGTGAACTCAGCATCGCCGCACACTTTAATAATTTTGAAACTTTCCCAGAATTAAAAAAGCAATTAGCGTCTTTATTTCAACCAAAAATAGAAACCTTTGACACATTTGTTGACTACAGCAAACACTTTCGCAAAACCTTTGGTGTGGAATCTGAAAAAGCTTTCGATTTATTCAATCAGACAGTCAGCATCAAAGAAATTGGAGAATTAAATGAGTTTGTGCGCGGTCATATGCTGGACAAAATTAATGTTGAGGAGGAAATACAAAAGCTAAATAAACATTATGAAAATTTAACCTTTTCTCATGAAAAACTGCAGGAAGCAAAGAAACAGGTAGAGATTTTAAAACCGCTAATTGCTGATTCTGACCAGTACGAAAATGTCCAGGGTAATCTGGATGAATTAAAGGAAGTATTGCGAGTAGTCCCGGCCTATTTTGCTCAGCGTAAAATCGGTTTGTTGCAAACAGTAATGGTAGAGAAACAACAGGAACATACTCAAGTCAACCACGATTTAGTAGAAATAAATGGGGCTTTAAAACGCTTGAAAGAGCAAGAGCTAAATTTAAAAATAGACATTAAAAATGACGATAAAGGACGGCAAATAAAAGATTTAGAACAGGATATTAAGACTTTAGAGGGACAGATATATAATTATATAATAGCAGCCAAAAAATATAATAAAATTGCTGAAGGTATAGGATTTCCAGCTTACAGTGACCGGGATACATTTAATAGTTCTGCAATCCAGGCGGAGGAAAGGCAAAAAACTGTTACCGAAGAAATCACAAAATTAAGAAGTCAACGCGATGAGGAAACAAGTAAGAAGAAACAACGTGAAAATATTTACACTGAGTTAGACAAAGAACTGCAATCTTTAAAACAGCGAAAAAATCAGATTCCCGGTGTAAACGTCCAACTAAGAAAAAAAATATTAACTGCTTTGGAAATTGCTGAGGCGGAAATTGCTGAGGAAGAAATTCCTTTTGTCGGCGAACTGCTGAAGGTAAAGGATGGAGAAGGCGAGTGGGAAGGGGCAATCGAAAAACTGCTGCACAACTTTGGACTGCGACTCCTAGTTCCTGAAAGGCATTACCATAAATTCACTAAATATGTCGATCGAACTAATCTGGGTCGTCGCGTAGTTTATGAGAAACTTTCCACTAAAAATTTACATCAGGAAACTAGAAACTTAGATAAGAATTCCTTGTTTAATAAATTGGATCTTAAACCTGATAATGAATATATTACTTGGCTGACTAATGATTTATTAAACACATTTGGTAGCTGCATCTGTTGTGAAGATTTAGATAGGTTCGAGCGGGAGAATTATGCTATTAGAAAAAATGGCTTGATGAAAAAGGGGAATAGACATGAAAAAGACGATCGCCATCGAATCAACGACAAAAGTCAATATATTTTGGGATGGGACAATTCTGAGAAAATCAAGGATTGTGAAGCTAAATTGCAGGAGTGTCAAGCAGAGATTGATATAGTAAAAAAAGCGATAAAGGAGATTGAAACAGCACAAGAAAAGTGCGAGGAGCAAAAGAAGCTGCTAGAAAAGTTATTGGAATTCAATAATTTTTCTGCGATCGACTGGAAACCGGATGCTAGCAAGAAGCAGAAGCTAGTAGAGCAAAAGCAGGAGTTAGAGGAAAGTTGCGATCGCCTAAATGACTTGAAAATAAGACTAGCTGCTGTCAGCGCTGACATTCAGACAAAGGAAGCAGATAAAACTAGCGCTGACAAAAAAATTGCGGTTCTCGATCGCGATATCGAGCATTACCAACAACAGAGGGAGGAATGCGACAGGCTATCGACATCATGCACATCCGAAAAGATTCAGACTTATACTCCTAAAATTGAAGATAGTCTCAAAAATCCAAATCTGACGCTCCTCAACATCGATCCTTCGGAAGCTGAAGTAAAGGAGTCTTACCAGAGTCAAATAAACGACGCGAGCAAGTTAACTTCTTCTTTGGAAAGAAGCATTGACAAACAGATGGATAGTTACAAGCGAGAGTATCCCGAAGAAACCACCAATGTTGACGCATCATTAGAAGCGCTTCCTGAGTTCAAAAAGATGCTAGCAAGGATAGAAGGAGATGATTTACCAGCACATGAACAAAAGTTTAAAGAACTGCTAGATCGGCAAATTAGTGACGCTATTTCTAATTTTAATGATCTGTTAGAAGACTGGAAAAGTGAAATAGAACAAAAGATTTACGAGATAAATCAATCCTTAAAAGTGATTGAGTATACAGACTCGACTTATATACAAGTCCAATCGGAAATTAACCGAGACAACCAAATTAAGGAATTTAAAAATCAATTGAAGGTGTTGTGCTATCGTGATGTAGGCGTTGAGCAAACTTCTGAAGCTGACGAAGCTAGCTTTGAAAAAATTAAAGACCTGATCGATCGCCTCAAGTCAGATAAGCGGTGGACAGAAAAAGTCACCGATGTGCGTGAGTGGCTTAATTTCTCAGTCAGCGTTAAAAATAAAGATGACCACACTCAGAAGGAATATTACTCCGATTCCTCGGGAAAATCGGGCGGGCAAAAGGCTAAATTAGCCTACACCATTCTAGCGTCAGCTATTGCCCATCAATTCGGATTAGTACAAGATAAAACAAAATCTGAGTCATTTCGTCTTGTGGTCATTGATGAAGCTTTTAGCAAGTTAGATGAAGAAAATGCAAAGTATGCAATGGAGTTATTTAAACAATTAAATCTTCAGCTTCTGGTAGTTACGCCCAAAGACAAAATCTACGTTGTTGAGGATTATGTAGGCTCTGCTTACTATGTTGAAAACAGCCGTGAAGAGAACGACTCCAAGGTTTATAATATATCCCTAGAAAAGCTGCGTCTAAAACAAATGGCTTCCAATTAACTGTGTCTGTTTATGATTACCCCCGAAGAAATCAGAAAAAAAGCCGATCGACTATATATTCCCTTCCTGCAATCCTTGCTCCAGGGAGAACCTTTTTTCCCGCGAGATTTTCCCGCTGGCAAAATTCCCGACGACTACCTGAAGCTAAGAGATGCTGTACAGCAACTTCTGAAAGGCTCAAAAAAGTTCGTTGGCTACGGGTATCAAGTTGAGCTGATCCAGCGGAAAACTCGCAAATTTGATCTCCAGTCTTTACCATCCCGAATTACATTTGAAACAGAGACAGATTATCTCAAATTCCTGAATAAGGAACCTGAAGTTGCGGATTTTAAACAAGTTGTAGCAAGGATTAGAAATGAAATTCCTGATTTGAATATCTGGCTCAATCAAAATCCTCAAAAAGTAATCAATCACTTAGGAAACTGGGAGAATTTATTGCCTGTATGCTTGTATTTTCAGAACCATCCCAAACCTCAGCTTTATATTCGCGAACTACCGATAAATGTTCACACTAAGTTCATCGAACAAAATAAAGGTATTCTAAATGAATTGCTGTCAGCTATCCTGCCAGATGATGCTATTAATCAAGAAGAAAATGATTTTGAAAAGCGATTTGGTTTGCGATATGCTGAGCCATCGGTAACTATCAGAGCTTTGGATCAAAACCTACAGGTGAAGTATGGCATTAGCACCTCGGAGATGAGTATACTCATCTCTGACTTTGAAAGTCGCAGTCTTCAAGGATACCGCTTTATTATTACTGAAAATCTAATGAATTTTCGCACCTTACCCGATTTAAGCAACAGCTTTGCGCTGTGGGGAATGGGATTTAATGTAGCTATCTTAAAAGATGTTGAGTGGCTAACTGATTGCCAAATAATTTACTGGGGCGATTTGGATGCCCAAGGGTTCCAGATTCTTTCGCAGTTAAGGTCTTATTTTGATCAAACAATTTCTGTTATGATGGATCGAGAAACTTTCGATACATTTCAGGAATCTGCTGTGCCGGGTAAATTGTGCAAGGTTGCTAACTTATTTTACCTGACACCGGAGGAGCATGATTTATTTGCTGATTTATGCAAGCAAACAATTCGTTTAGAACAGGAAAAGATACCGAAGGATTTTGTAATTTGCAGGTTGAATAATTTGACCTATCGGTAATATAGTTTCCGGTGGCATCGGAATCATATATTTGGATGAAATCGCGTGATCCCCGCTCGCATTACCTAATTCCGATGCTACCGGAGATGATATAAGCCCACATAAAAGAAACAGCTCTTTACAAGCGTTTAACAAGTATCCACCGCAACTCTAACGGCGGTGTTTCTTGCACAGGAAATAAATCGCGCCCGCTGGCCCAACTGACAAACCAAGGTGTCGGCGGCCACGCAGAGTCAGGCAAATGTTTTTGTTCGTATTCAATCACAGATTCATCGGAAATAATTTCTAACGGCAAACCCTCTATTGCTGCTTGCAATTCTTGTCTGGTAATCAGATAAGACCAGCACAATTCAGACATTTGTTTTGCTATCTCGTCGGGTTCGTACCCATCTACAGCTAAGAAAGTGCTGAATAAGATAAACCCGCCACTTAACACGGCATCGGACATTTTGCCGAGGAAAAGACGAATTTGTTCGGGATAGCGGAAGTGAGAGAGAACTTCGGTAGCAATGGCTAATTTGTACCGATAAGTTTTCATTCTCAATAATGGGTCTAAAACGTCGCCTTGGGTGACATTTATCGGCAAGTTTTCGGCGGTGGCTGCTGCTGATAATTTCTCGGCAAATATCGGTGTTAGTTCGATCGCATCCACAGAATGGCCTAACCTTGCTAAAGGCAGACTATTGCGCCCTGGGCCCGCACCAACATCTAAAATAGGTGCTTTTCCCGGTTCGCCTAATTCGGCGGCAATGGCGATGACTTTGGCATCGGGATGGCTGCCGAATAAAGGTTCGGGGCGAATATCCGGCCAGCTATGATATTTCTGGGCCATCGATTCGATTTGAATCTTGGTATTCAGAGTAATGCCGCCGGCTAAACCGCTTTGGGAATTGGCGGGAAAATAGGAGACTATGAGATTAGCGTGGGGGGAATTTTTGAATCCTTCTGCTAAGGCGTTGGCGATTAATGTTCGCAAGTTTTCGGTTTGGGCAGCGTCGATGTTTTGTCCGAGGATGTTTAAGAAGTCTGAGATTAATTTAAGATAGTCGTCTAGCATCGATGGCAAGCAAGGCAGATAGAATTCTCCCTTGAGGCCGATGCTTTTTTTGAGCCTTTCTTTGAGAATTAATTTCAGGCGATTCGAGTCTATCATTCGATTTTAGATTTTAGATTTTAGATTTTAGATTGACTCTCGCATTGAATCGGGAACCTAGAACAAGACTCTAAAATTTTGATCTTTGCAGCACTTACAGCATATTCGGTGGTTTATGAAGTACAGTAGAAACCTTAATTGTGTGCTTTTAATCTGTAAGGTGCGTCGCTACGAGATATTGGATATAACTTACAGATTGACGGGTGGCGACGCACCTTACACGGGCCATCAGATTATGTGTACCACATATAAATGGAATATGCTGTAAGTCATTCGCAACTCTCCGTTTTTGGGCGGAGTCAGCGGCGGGCCTGTTTCGGGTGATTCGCTGACGGGCAATTTGGGGATAGATGCGGCACTGGTAAGGTTTTTAGTCACAATATTTTTGATTAGATTCGGCAATAAGTGCGATCGCACCGAGCATAATCTTGTGCTCTTGCACCTGAATTCTCGCGTGCAGCGTTTCTGCGGTATCATCAGGCAATACGGGCACCGCAGCCTGCATTAAAATCGGCCCGCTGTCTACTTCTAAACGGGCGATATGCACCGTACATCCGGTGATTTTAACCTTGGCGGCCAGTGCTTGCTCGACGGCGCGAATTCCTGGGAAACTCGGCAGTAAGCTGGGGTGAATGTTAATAACGCGATCGGGAAAAGCATCAAATAAAACTTCGGTAACAATTCGCATCCAACCAGCCATCACTACCCATTCTATATCATACTCTTGAAAAGTTTTGACAATTTTTGTATCTAATTCTTCGCGACTTTTGCAGTCGCGGTGATTGAGAAGAATGGAGGGAATGCCGTATTTTTCTGCTCTGGCTGCGGCTTTTGCTTCTGGGTTGTTGTAAATTAATACTGGGATTTTAGCGTTGATCTCTTTGTTTTGGATGGCTTGGGCAATTACCTCGAAGTTGCTGCCGCTTCCTGATGCTAAAACTCCTAATTTTAATGGAGGATGAGCCGGAGCGAGCGCACTTTTGCCAATCTCAGGAGAAATCAGGCAGGCATGGGAATTAACAGATACTGGATTAGCGGTCATTCGAGTTTAGATTTTAGATTTTAGATTTTGGAGGCGACCCCACGGATAAATTCGGGGGCGTGAGGATTTTAGATTTTAGATTTTGGATTGAACCCACGGATAAATCACGTGGCGGGTACCACCTTTGAAATTCTTGGTCATAAAGATAAAAACTATTCACTCGTATTCTACTATAGAGGTAAAGGGTAAGGTTTGCTTCGGCGCACTCTACATGGAGATATTGCGTAAGTCCTAAGTATATTTTATTTTGTCACTTACTGATTCACTCCTATTCTACAATATTCTCAAAAAACTCTTCCCTGAGAATCGAATAAAGTTTTAGATCCCAATATCTGCCTTTCACAAATAGGTGCTGTCGCAATACCCCTTCCAATTGCATCCCCACTTTTTCCATCACGCGAGCCGAAGCAATATTGTTAACTTCACATCGAGCCATAATTCGATTCAGCAACATCTCCCGAAAACCGAATTCAATAACTGCATTAACAGCCTCGCTCATGTATCCTTCGCCCCAATATCTCCTAGAAAGTGCGTAGCCAATTTCCGCGCGGCTGTGCGTCATGCTCCATTCCACAAATCCGCAAGTTCCGATAAACTTTTTCTCGGCTTTATGGACAATTCCCCAATCTACAAGCTCTCGTCTTTTGTACATTTTTGTAAGTGACCTGAGAAAGTATTTAGTGTCTTCGAGCGAGGTGTGAGTTGACCACATTGTGTATTGTGATACTTCGGGGTTTGAGGCATACTCAAACATATCGCTCGCATCGTTTAAAGTGATTTTTCGGAGCAGGAGCCTTTCAGTTTCTATAGTGGGTAAATTGGCTAATATATCGAGAAGGTTCATTTTGACATTGACCTATATTGTGATATCATTTAAAACTAAAAGCTAAAATTTACAAGCCAATGGTTCGGATTAAATTTGGGCGTTTTAACTGGTTGGATAATGATTCGATCGCAGCTTGGACTTTTCTGGCCCCAGCTTTGCTGTTTCTGGGTACTTTTTTGATTTGGCCGATCGCCTATTTATTTTACCTCAGCTTTACCAGCGGCAGCTTTACCCAGTCGGGAGTGCGTTGGATTGGCTTCAACAACTACTGGCGTCTAGTCACAAACCCGGATTTCTGGCAAATTCTCCAAAACACGCTCTATTTTACTACTGCAACAGTCATTCCCAGTTTAGTGATTCCATTGGGCTTAGCAGTTTTGCTAAATCGCTCGTTTGCTTGGCGAGGAGCTATCCGCACCGCTTATTTTATTCCTTCGATTACCTCTTTAGTTGCAGTTGGCTTGGGTTGGCGGTGGTTGTTTCAAACCGAAGGCCCGGTGAATAATGCCCTAAGTGCGATCGGCTTAAATCCAATTCCTTGGCTTAGCAGCACAGTTTGGGCAATGCCTGTGATCATTCTGCTGAGTGTTTGGAAACAATTAGGCTTTAATATGGTAGTATTTTTAGCAGGATTGCAAGCAATTCCGGTAAATCGTTACGAAGCCGCAGAATTGGATGGAGCTAATGCTTGGCAGCAATTTTTGTACATCACTTTACCCGGTTTGCGGCCGACTTTAGTATTTGCTACTGTCACTACTGCTATTTTTACTCTGCGGAGTTTCGAGCAAGTTTACGTCATCACCGGCGGCGGGCCTTTGAACTCTACTAATTTGCTAGTTTATTATATTTACGAGCAAGCTTTTTCGCAATTTGATTTTGGCTATGCAGCCGCAGCGGCAACTTTCCTGATGGCTATAGCTTTGATATTAGTCTATTTACAACTAAAAGTTTGGGGCGAAGATACTTGATTAGCTAGGGGTATGGGGTATGGACACGGCAATGCCCCTTGGTGTTAAGTTAACGTCCAAATTTACCAGTATTTTGTCCATCTAATAAGTCTCTCGATCCCCCCTAACCCCCCTTAAGAAGGGGGGAAAAAGAGCGTCAAAGTCCCCCTTCTTAAGGGGGATTTAGGGGGATCTAATTTCGGCTATAAACGAGAGATACAAAGGATTTGAAACTTAAATAGACACTAAGGGTTCATGCCGTGTCCGTACAAATAAAATGTGCAATTAACTAGATTCACCATTACCAATTCCCAATTTTATATTCCATGTGCTCTGCTGTTTGTTCAGCTTGTGCTCTACCCAAAAGTTTGCCGACAACGTGCAAAGACATATCAATTCCCGCAGCAATTCCCCCAGAAGTGATGATTTTGCCATTATCTACAAATCGCTGATTTTCGATAATAGTTGTGTTGGGCGCTAATTTTTTCAATAAATCCAATGCCTGATGGTGGGTAGTTGCTTCCAAACCTTCCAACAAACCAGCTTTTGCCAAAAGCAGCGAACCCGTACAGACAGAAAGCACTAATTCTGCTGTTTGCGAACAATCTTTTATCCAGTTAATAACTGCTGAATTATCGATTAACTTTCTTGTACCTTGTCCTCCCGGTACAATTAAAATATCCGGTGGCGGACAATCGGAAATCGTGCAGTGGGGATTTACACTCAAACCATTACGGGCGTTGACAGCACCGGAATGTTCGGCTACGGTAGAGACTGCAAAAGGTCGCTCGCCCTTACTTAATTCTGATGTCACCGAAAACACTTCAAAAGGCCCGGCAAAGTCCAGTACCTCGACATCATCGAACATTAAAATAGCTACGTTCCTAGTTGCCATAAGACCTACTTCTGATAGAGGCAAAAAATATCGGCGATTTGTTATCGTAGAACTGGTATAATTTAAATTATTAAAGCTATGCCGAAAAAGATTCGCCATCGCGCCCTAACATTCTGTCTTTTATGTCTGGCTTGCGCCTTAGCAATTACTGTTGCGCCAATTGTCACGCCCGCTCAATCCACAACTCAATTAGAGTTTCGCATTACTCAATTAGAAAGGCAAATTTCTGAACTCAGGGGACAAATCTACAGCTTGCAGAACCAAGGTTCTAGAGTTAACCGGCCTCCGTCTCCTTCCGGTTCTGGTCGGACAAATCCTCGAACGCTGTCGGGAGACCCGATGTTTGACAATTTAGCAACTTTGGCAATTGAAACTAAGCAAGATGTTATTAAAATTCAAGAGCGATTGTCAAAGCTAGAAGCGTCGAGAAATCGGTAGAGAAGGAAGAAGGAAGGCACGACACGGATTTTGACACGGATACACGGATGAATTATTGAGCAAAAGTCGGGAGTCAGAAGGAAGAGGGAAGAGGGAAGAAGTCAGTAGTCATTAGTTAGAAGAATGAAGTCATATTCTCGCCAACTCAAAACTCTCTGCCTCTCCCCCTCTCCTTCTCTCCTATTCTCCGACGTTGAGGTCGAGAACAGCAGGGTCTGCTAAAAGTTAACTTGCAGAACTATTCAATGATATGGAAATAAAAGGCTGCAACCACAAAATTGATGGCTAACAACAACAGAAACCAGCCTGCGCGAAATGTGTAAGGGAATTTGCCCGTTTTCATCACGGAGTCGGATTTTAATTGGTTCTTCGCTATCTCTGGCATAGGTAAAGCTCCTAATTGATAATGTCACTCTCTTTACAAATAGCAGAGAGCGTCGCACTTATGCACAATCCTCTAGAGTTATTTTTTTTGACACTGATACTTTTAATTCAGACAATCCCCGACAATCGGCGAAAATCTTCAGATAGCACACTCATCAGATACGTCTGAGAGTATGGTGGTATCCCACAAAGCTTTAAGGAAAATCCCTAAAGCGCTACTCAAACTGGGTGTTTTCTAACCACAGTTGGGGGCTTGAAAAATTTTAGAGCCACCTAACTTTTATGGCTCTCACCGTATTTTGCACAAATTTTGGAGGTGTATTCTTCACTGGTTTTGACCAACCTCGAACCGCAAGGATTACAGAGATGCTCTCAAGCGACAGCTTGAGAGAAGTGAGAGAAAGTCCAAGTCATCATTACTGATGGTTTTATGCAGGCTACTTCAGTCTACACCAATTGTCATGAGTATTATCTAAAAGTCTAGGAAAATATCATCCTAGCAATTGCTCCCCTGCCTGAAGGCGAGGGGATTCTTGGTTCTGCGACCTACCTTAAAACTATCTATCCTTGCGGCAGTGTTTAAACCTGGTATCCGTTCAAAAGAACCAAATATCGAGCTTAATTTAGATAGCCTCGCGAGGGTTTGTCTCCCCAAGCTTTCGAGAATTGCTTCTCTTGTTTCTGTGTGCCCCACAGTACATTTTAGACAGTACATTTTAGAAATAAAAAGTTTAGTCTCTGATTTTGGCTTACATTAGTTAGCCCAGCGATGTTTTTCGTGGTTTTCGCTACCCACTAACCATTATTGTTTTCCGACCCGTCGTTTGAGCGTGGTGTCTCATGTGTATCGGCGGTTATTCTACCTGTAGTCTAGTTATTGTACTCTACAATGAACACAATGCAAGAAAGTTCAAGAAAACAATTAACAAAAGTTGATAATTAATTAAAGCCGTCCTAGAAGGACGGGGCTTTATACCCAATTTCTTGGTAACAAGTTTATACCGAGTTGAATTCAAATTAGTTTCAATCGCTCTCTCCGGCGTGGTAGGAACTGCGGACGAGAGGCCCCGATCGCACGCGCTCAAACCCCATCTCCCGCGCGATCGACCCGAAGCGGTCAAATTCGGTCGGCGTCCAGTATTTACG
The DNA here is from genome assembly GCF_036705405.1 of Microcoleus sp. B13-B6. Taxonomy (NCBI): domain Bacteria; kingdom Bacillati; phylum Cyanobacteriota; class Cyanophyceae; order Oscillatoriales; family Microcoleaceae; genus Microcoleus; species Microcoleus sp. B13-B6. The sequence goes on along the minus strand of NZ_JAUBUJ010000111.1, from coordinate 361 downwards.
CACTGGGAGGTGCTCTAGAGATGGTCTCATGTATTGACCGAGGGTGAGCCGATCGCACTTGGCGTCCCGCAAATCTGTCATCGCTTCGACTATCTCGGCTTCGGTTTCCCCGTGCCCCAACATCAAACCGGATTTTGTGGGAATAGTAGGGTCATATTGCTTAACAATACGCAGAACGTCGATCGAGCGATCGTACTTCGCCCCCCTCCGCACCGGCCCTTGCAACCGACGCACCGTCTCAATATTGTGGTTGTAACAAGCGGGTTTAGCCTCCACCACCGTGCGAATTCGCTGTCGCTGCAACTCATCAAGGCCGGAATTCTCCCCGTCGGGTGCGGGCACGGGGAGGGCGGGCACGGGG
>NZ_JAUBUJ010000110.1:12562-27461 GCF_036705405.1 Microcoleus sp. B13-B6 | reverse complement strand
TTCTACTCCGTTCGACTTGCATGTGTTAAGCAGACCGCCAGCGTTCATCCTGAGCCAGGATCAAACTCTCCGTGTTGGATTGTTTTTTTTGGCTTTAATCAAGTTCTTTCTACTCAGCCCTCAAGGCTGGTTTTTTTCCCTTGACTTTTTTCTCGTTGTTTGCGATATTGAGTATCAGCTCTCGCTTTTACTCTCTATCTTGATTCTTTTGACGAGGTTAATAGTGCTTTAAGCTTTCAAACTATTCTTTTTTCTAGGTTCAGTTTTTTGCCTTTCTTTTGACCTTTAGTTCGTGGTTCAGTGAACCGCTTCCCTTCTGGCGCTTTATTAATGTATCAACTCTCCCCAGAGTTGTCAAGCGTTTTGTGAAAATATTTTTGACTTTTTTTTGAACCTATACACACCAAGGGTTTCGGCATTTATGACCTGCTCCGGTATCCCCTGGCTGACTCCTCTTTTAACTATGGGGTCTTTTTTTGGGGCAAGATTGGACTTTGGGGCAGACTATTTCCCGCGCATGGGTAGAAGGGCTCAGTGGTTCAACATGATGGGGCTTACTTGGAGTAGAGGTTAGGCAAAGTTAGAGTGTAAGGGGTGAGGCTGGATCACAGGGTGAGGATGACAGAAGCAGGCTGGTGCATGAGTCATATATATATATGTAAGTGGTGTCTGCATTTCTGGGACTTTACTGAGGGAGGTTTGGGTCTCAGATTGAGCCGATCGCCCTTAACAATTCCTCTGATTCAAAATCCAGAAGCTGACACGACACGGTACTCTAACCCCGATCGAACTCCCAGGAATCGATCGCCCCCAAATACACTCTCCAGAATTACACCCCCAAACTCCTTCAGTTACGCCAGTTATCAGCCCTTGATGAGCGAGCGCGAGTTGGTCTCCTCAACATCTACATCTAAAAAGTGCAAGTGACTCTCTTCCTCAGTATTGACAGCAATCACCAAACCTCTATTCCCCCAAGGAGCGATCGCCCGGGGTGAGGCGGGGCTGCTAAAATTCCCTACTTGAATCCCTTGACTGTTTAACACTTCTATCTGCCCCTCAACATCTGCCAACACCCATCCCCAATTAGCCACACAAGCAGACACGGGCAAACTTTCCAGGGGAATTCGCGCTACCTTGAGCGGCCACAATTTCATCAACAGCACAGCCGCTTTACCACCTTGGGGAATTCCCAGCAAAGTATAAGGCTCAGGTGTCAACAGCATCTGTCCCACGCTGGCAGACAACCGCACAGAACCCACCGGCGTGCCGCGGCGAGTGTAAACTCTAAAAATAGTTTGAGGATTTTTTGGTTCGTTGTCAGGCCAAACTGCTAAGACGTGTCGCCGATCCAAAAACATTAATTCTGGTAAATAGTGTTCTGGTAACGGCACAGTAGCGATCGGCTTCAGCGCTTTTTTCCGATCGCCCGCCGTGCTGTTTGCCGCTAAAGAATAAAAACGCAGTTCGCCGGGAACCGCTACTGTCAACCAGTTGCCGTGAGAGTCAATAGCAGCTTTTAAAGCATCTGGGCCTTGCCTCAAACCCATATCCAGCAAACACTGAGGCTCCCAAGAGTGTTCATTGAGCCAGTAAAGTTTTTGCGGAGTGAGAACGCAGCAGCCGTTGGAAACAGGTAAAATGCCGCGCACGATTTCCGGCATTAATGAAATAGAAGTAGACATTTCTCCTGTAACTAGCTGTTTTTCCGGCTGAGACCAAATCTTCACCTCTGTACCTACAGCAGCATAGAGATACGTTTCAGTGGCAATTAAAGCGGTCAACGGTGCAGGAAGTATCAGTGGCTTTGCCTGCGAAAGCGAATAGCGCACAGTCCGAAGTAAATTAATAGCCGACTGTGAAGCTTTTTCCTCTTCAACTTCTAGCAAAGACTCAGTTTCCGACTTCAGACCTTTATCACCACTGGTTGTGGGATTTTCCCAGGGAATAATGCAGTCGCCCAATTGTCTGACAGCAGGGTCGTACATGATCAGCCGCAGAGCTTGAGCCATTTGGGAAGCACTGGCAAAACGGCGGGCTGGCAGCTTTTCTAAAGATTTTTTGACTATTGCTTGCAAAGGTTCGGGGATGGCGTCGGGAAATTGCAAGCGTTGATTCAGGTGCGCCCACCTCAAATCTCCGGGGGTTCCCCCGAAAGGGCGGTAGCCCATTAGCAATTCAAACAGCAGAATTCCTACTGCATATATATCTGACATCGGCGAAAAGAGACCGTAAAACCGCTCAGGGGCCATGTAAGCGGGGGAACCTACGGTAGCGTCGGGAGAAATTTCTTGGTGGAGGCGAGTGGTACCTATTTCTGGCAGCCGACGCGCGATGCCAAAGTCAGACAGCCGGGGCGACCAACCTTTTGCTCCTAAAGTTAGGAGGATATTTTCGGGTTTGATGTCGCAGTGAACTACGCCTCGGCGGTGGGCGTAGTCTAAGCCGGCTAAAACTTCCATGACGAGCTGCAAACCTTCGAGCAGACGCAAGGGGCGCTCTTGTTTGAGCAGGTTGCGGAGGGTTCCTCCCTCGCAGTAGTCCATAACCAAGTACCGGCCTGTAGCTGTGTGTTCTAGAGCTCGGCAGGTAACAATGTTCGGGTGCTGCAAGGTGATCAGAAACCACAGTTCTCGCAAGAATTCGCTAGTTGGGGCTTTTTGATGACTAAGTTCTTTGAGAGCAACCAGTTGGCTGGTGAGGCGGGAGTCCTGGGCGGGAGCTTCTCGAACGCTGGCACAAAAGACTCGACCAAATTGTCCTTGTCCGACTAGCCCTAAAATGCGGTACTTAGAATGTTGCATCGGTCTAATTATAGAAAAAGCTTGAGCTAGTATTAAAATATGTAAATAATTCTGACAAAAATTCAACTTTTTGAATCGCTCGCCAGGTACAGCCTATGTTATCTCAGGTTCATTCTCAGCCTCCTTGAGAGCGATCGCACAGTCGCACCTACTAAAATCCTTGAGCTTCGGAATCACTATCAATCTTGCCGGATGCCGGTACCCGATCGGGAACTACCTGTGGCTGCTATTTTAGTCGATCGCGACTATTACAGTTTTTTCAATGCCATGCAGAAAGTCTCTAAGGTTTTAGCTTTTAAAGGCTAAGCTGGGGAATCGGGGCCAGGGAACAGCGATATGACCAAAACAGAAGTGCGGTTATGCCATAGGGGTTAGAGAGCCAGAAGCCGATGCTGTCGTCAAGGCATCTTAACCTTTTTGAGTGTTAGCCAAATTTTTTTGCGCTTTGAATAAGTTGATCGTAACTTGCTAAATACTGAACTTGACAGGAGCAAACATCAATATGGTTAAAATTATTAAACTAGATCCAATTGCGGAGGAAATAGCAGTCGAAACCCGATCGAATATCCTATCTGCCTTACTTTCCAAAGACTTAGACGTTCTCAAGGAATGCGGGGGGCGGGGAATGTGCGCTACCTGCCATGTTTACATTAAAGAAGGCATGGAAGGCTTGTCGGACATGAACCGCCGCGAGAAAAGGACGTTGGAAGTCATTACAACGGCTAAAGCCAATTCGCGACTTGCTTGTCAGGCTCAAATTATGGGCGAGGGTGTGGTTGTAGAGTTGCCTGCGGGGATGTACATTAATGCTATTGAAAATGTCGAAGCTCTGATCGGCCGCCGGGCCCAGCAAGATTTATTACACCCAATTACGGGTCAAGTAGTTGTAGAATCAGGAAAGTTAATTACTCGTTCTATCGTTACACAGCTTAATGAAACCCGCTTTCAAGTAGGACAGTATTTAGTTCGGACTAAACAAGCTTAAAACTGATATGTTTGTATTTTAGTAGTAGAGAAAAATCTATGTTGAGCCAACTTGCGCGTTTGAGCATGGAAGCAGACGGACGCTACGCCAGTGCAGAAGAACTCCAATTTTTGAAAGACTACTTTCAGTCTTTGAATCACCGGATGAGTGCTTATAAAAAAATTCAAGCATCTGAAACAGAAATTATGCGGCAAGTGGAAGCACAAATGCTGTCTCTAGACCCTAGTTTATTTCGGCGGGGGGGTAACGATATGACTGAAAAGTGCCGTGGAGATATTGTGCGGGTGTTGAGGCATTCGGCGGCCGCACTGTTGATTAATGATACGGAACGATTGCGCGATCGGCTACTACTTTGGTTGCAAACTATTTTAGGCGCTGTTCAAGTTAGAAATAGTGCGACCGTGACTTACGATGTGATGAAAAAGGTTCTCAAACAATATCTCACAGTGGAAGAAAGGAACCTATTTTTTCCAATTCTGGACATCAACCGCACTTTACTAGGCAAATAATCAAGGGGGTTGACAAGTTAACGCCGATAAACTGTGCCGTTAGGAAGAGTGGCTCCAATCAACTTCGCTCCCGTCAAATCCGCCTCAGTGAGAATGGCTCCCCGGAGGTTGGCTCCTGTCAAGTCAGCTTTCTGCAAGTTGGCTTTACTCAGGTTAGCTTTGGTCAAGTTAATTTCATGCAGGCAAGAATTAGAAAGGTCGGCATTGATCAGGTAGGCTAGACTCAAGTTGGCTTTGCTGAGGTTTGCTCCGCTCAAGTTAGCTTCCATCAGATAAGCACCGCTCAAGTTAGCTTCGTTCAACAATGCTTCTGCCATATTAATTCCAGTTAAAAGTTTGCGGCTCAAGTCTACACCGCCCAGATCTGCCCCGCTGAGGTTAATACCGCTTAAGTGGCTGCCATTCAAAGTAATGTTTCTCAGGTAGGTTTTGCTGAGGTCTGCTTTGCACAAATTGGCTCTATCTAAGCAAGCTTCGCTAAGGTCTGATCCGCTCAAGCACGCGCCGTTTAAATAGGCTTGAGTGAGGTTAGCTCGCCTGAGATTAGCTTTCAACAGGTTGGCTTTGCTGAGGTTAGCACGGGTTAAGTTGGCTCCGGCTAGGTTGGCTTTGGATAATTCGGCTCCGGTGAGCTGTGCTTCGGTCAAGTCTGCCTCTTTGAGACTCGCTAGACTTAAGTAAGCATCTTTGAAGTTTGCTCCGTTGAGATTGGCTTTAATCAGATAGGCTTTACTGAGATTTGCCTCAGTGAGAATGGCTTTGGTGAGGTTAGCGGCGCTCATATCTGCACCTATGAGATTAGCATTGGGAAGAATTGCTCCGGTCAGGTTTGCCCAATTCAGATGAGATCCGGCTAGGTTGGCGCCGGTGAGATTGGCATCGCTCAGATTGGCTCCACTCAGACTGGCAGCCATGAGGTTGGCGCCGGTGAGATTGGCTCCACTGAGGTCAGCTTTGCTGAGATTGGCTCGGCTCAGATGGGCTTTGGTGAGGTCGGCCCCGCTGAGGTTAGCACCGATTAAGTAGGGTCGTTGCTGGTGTTGGTTGAGGTTTGCCAAAATTAGAGTTGGGGCATCGCTGGAACGGTATAAATCGATCGGACTCAACACAATGCCGCGCAGATTGGCCAGTCTAAAATCTCTTTCGCCGGCTGCATATCGAGTTAGAAGTTCATTGGCGTCCATTAAGTTCTAGCAAAATGTTTGAGGTTTTGATGGCTTTTAAATTTTATGAGTTTCTAGAGTAAGTTATGAAGTTTCTAGCTGCTAGTTCTCATCAGGTTTTATTTGAATTGCTAAAACCTTATTTTTTAACTCACGAGCTTTTTTATAATTTAACTCACAGTTTTGATGATACGGTCGATAATATGGCTGCCCAAAAATCGATTTGACAGCTATTAGCAACAAACTAATAGCTGTCAAATAAGTCAGTTTTTTTGAAAAAGTTGAGTGAGAATAGCTTCATGGTCTTTTCCTTCTTCGACCATAGACTCGCCCGGTTGGAGGCGCTCGCGCAGCCCTAAAATAAAGCGGTTGCAGTCCGATCCCAATGATTCGCAGGATGTTTGCAGACAGTGAAGTTCTCGACCCGTAAGCTGACTAAAGAACGCACTTAAAATACCTGCTTCTAAAAAACAGGCCGGTCGCTTAGACTTGGGAGCTGTTTTAGCAAAAAGAGAGTTAGCAATTTTTACTATTAAAAATCCCTGTTCGGAATAGCTGGGGTCAAATTCAAATGTTCCCCATCCATGAGTTTTCCAACACTGCTGTAAGGACTGAAGAAATTCTACCATTTCCATTTCAGAAACTGGCTGACCGTAGTATTCGCTAACTTCTTCGCAAAAACGCACGTAGAAGTTTTTACCCCACCAGCGACCGCAGTTGAAAAGCACGAGGCGGGAGGCTTGACCTGTTTCTTGTTCTAAGCCGATATAAATGGCTTGAATCAGTGTTTCTGGGAGTGCTAAAAGCCGATCGCCCCGGCGGTTTTCGAGGAGGCCGAGTTCGAGGTCGCCTCGGACGTAGGCATCGCTGGCAAAGTAGTTTCCAGGGAGTCGGGGCTGTTTGAGTAAGTCGGCAATATTAATCATCGGAAATTAGGAATTGGGAATCGGGAATTGGAAATTGGGAAGAAAGCTGATTATTTATTACCTTGGTCAATAATTGACTGCGCTTGGTCGAAAAATGGTTGCAATATAGCCCGGGCTTGCTCGGAAAGCAATTCTTTTAAGCGAGTTTGCAGCAGATTGCAAACAGTTGCTTCGATCTTTTGAGTTTGGTGGGCTTCGACTATGCCGGAAAGCCAGTCTACAAGGCGCTGTTCGAGAAAATTTTGATCGTTTAGCAGCATAGCCATAGCGCAGTACCGCAAGACTAACACCCAATGTTTGAGCGATCTTTCTAAGGTTTCTTGTTTTTCGTCGGGGAATGTTTCTTGTAGTTTGTTGGCTACTGGTTGGAAGATGCTTGCTTCCTTCTCTCGCAAAAATTCGTAAATTTTTAAGCGCTGGACAAGGGTTACAGCTTGACGCTTAAAAGCCATGAGTTCTTCGCCTTTTAAAAAGCGGTTTTCTGCCTGATCCAGCAGCGCCTCAATCTCAGGGTGCATGATTTTAATTAAGTGGTAATCGGTAATTGATAAAAGGAAGGAAGTTCGGCAACGAGCTATGTACGGGATTTAACGGGTTTAACTAATGGATTTTGAGGGAGGAGGAAAGATGGGTGAGGGAAGATGGATGAGGGATTGCCCTATTTTTTATTTTCCATTTGGAACACAGATTAAAACAGGTCAAATAGGTCATCAATGGTGACTTCTGCTTGTTCAGAAATAGAAATTACTGGCAAGGGTGGCGGTAGGGGTAGGGCACCTACTTCCGGAATTCCTTCCCAAGAAATAGCTTGAAAAAAGTCTGCTACGGGCTGGGTTAAACTCAGAAGTTGACCGGGGGTCGAGCCATTTGGGGTTTCTAAAGATTTTCCCAGCCAATTATAGTGACCAAAGAATTCTTGGACAGATTGGTCCAACCATGAAGTTTGACTTTTCATCTTTCTTCCTGCCTGGAGAAATCCACCATCGCACTTTCATGGCGAAATTGGTGGGAGGAAAGGCAGGGCAGGGGATGTGCCTTTCCAGGTTGTTTACCGCAATATTTCACCGTGTTGCAATCGATTTTGAATATCGCGGGCGTTGGCACCTTCGTTGAGCCAGAATGCTGCTGCATCAATTTTATCTGGGTTGCCAAGCAGGAACTTGCAATAGGTTTCTCCCATTGAGTAACATTGGAGTTCTATGCAGCTCAGAGGCTTTTTGACTAAAGAGCCGAAGAAACCGGCGAACAAACCGGCGTATAGGTGGCAAACCGGTTTGCCTACGTCTCCCAATGTGCGAGCAACTGCTGAGTCAAAGAGGTTGATGAAGATGCAGCCGTGTTTGCGATCGCTCATGTCTACTTCCCAGCGACCCCAACCTTGAGCCGTGAAAGGCCACCACCAAGTTTCTAGCAGAAACATGAGATTTGACTGGCGAATGTTCTGGCTGTATTCGGCACTAAACCATTTTTGAAAAAATTCGGAATCTTGGAGTCCCCACTGGCAACCAATAGTATACATGATGACAGAGGACGCGGGGCCGACTTCTTCTTCGAGCCCCTCCACCAAACCGATAATGAAGTCTTCGCTGGTAAAAATGTTGCGTGACTCATTCCAGTCGTCAATTGTACCCATCTGGCGATCGAAGGCAAAAAAATCCTGAAACCTATAGTGGCTATGAGTTTTAGGATGCTTTTGCTTCAGTAATGATTCGCTGTGAGGGGAGATTTCTTTTTTGGCGGTAGAGACCATTGGCGGGTTATTCCTTTTTGGTGTAGTTTGGTGAAAATTAGAGTCAAATAGACTGGGCTATGTATCCAATTTAACTTTATTTTTCTCAAGGCAGGCACCGGGTATAATTTTTTACTGCAATATAAAAATTAAAAATTCTAGGATGCTAAATTTGGGGGCTTGTTGGGAGTTCTGCCTTCGGACAACTGTGTGAGTGCTGGCGAAAGTGGGTATAACCTTAAACGAGTATGTGTTATCGTTTTGTGCAAGCTGTCCACTATATATATAGGGCATATGGGGATGAAAAATCACGCTTGTATTGCAATAGGCATCAATCAATATCAGTTACTCCAGCCTTTGAGTTATGCCCAAGAGGATGCAGAGGCGCTGTACGGTTTTTTGACTGAGGAGGCGGGTTTTGCGCCGGATGGATGTCTACTGATGACCGATAGCTCGCCGTCGCTGTGGGGTCAATCTACATATCCAAATCGGGAAAATATTCTGAGATTGACCCAAAGCCTCTGCGCGCAACATGTGCAACAAGGAGATTTACTCTGGTGTTTTTTTAGCGGCTACGGTGTCAGCTATGAAGGTAAGGATTATTTGATGCCGATTGACGGCAATCCGGCTGACATTCAGGGTACGGGGATTCCGGTAGAGTTGCTGTTGAATACTCTGAAAAACGCTCCTACGGAAACGGTATTGGTGCTGGTTGATATGAACCGCAGCCAGATTGTGAAAGCGGGGGAAAAGATCGGCTCTCAAACGGTTGAGCTGGCGCGGGAACGGGAAATCCCGACGGTGCTTTCTTGCCGCCCGAATCAAGTTTCGCGGGAAACTTCGGCTTTGCGTCAGGGGTTTTTTACGACGGCGCTTTTGGAGGGGCTACGATCGGGACAGTGCATGACCATTAAGGGTTTAGACCGTTTTTTGAGCGATCGAGTGCCGGAGCTGTGTGACCACCATTTGCGTCCGAAACAAGAACCTTTGATGGTGGTGCATCCTCCGGGAAAGGCTAATTTGGTGATTTTGCCGGATGCTTCAGGGGTACCAACTGCTGCGTTGGCCGGACGCAACGGCAATATGACGGTTGGTACGGCTGATGGGTTCGATCACCCGCAAATGGCTACGGCTACGGCTCGAATGGATTTGCCTCCGGCAGTTCGCAATGCTGAGGATTCGCCGGTTGAGATGCCGCCTGTGTCGCAGCCGAATGCTGTGGCCCCTGCCGATCGGGGGGGCGATCGACCGAACTTGCAAAAGCCGCAGGATGAGCATAACGGGGGGTCGGATAAGTCATTTTTGCAGCAGCTAGTGTTGTGGAGTTCAGCTACGGCTTTGGTACTGCTGTTGGGTGTTTTTGTGACGAACAAATCAATTTTTATTGGTCAGCAGGAAAGAGATCCTCGATCGCCGGCTGAAAATGCCCAAAACCCTGGAGCTCAACAATCTATTGGTACTGGGGGGTCGCAAAACCAACCGCGGGCGGTGCAAGCAGGGAGTGGAACCAAGCAGCCACCATCGAGCCAGCAGGTGTGGGCTGAGGCAAAAACTTTCCTTAAGGATGGTTCGGCTTCTAGTTTTAATAAAGCGGTGGTTAAGGCTCGAACGATTCCGCCTAGCGATCCGCTCTTCCCGCAGGCTCAGCAGGATATTGAGCGCTGGAGTTTAACGATTTTGGATATAGCTAACGGGCGGGCTGCTCGGGGCGATTTCCAGGGGGCGATCGGCGCGGCTAAATTGATGCCGGATGTCAATAAGCCTGTGTACAATCAGTCGAAACAGGCGATCGCTCAGTGGGAGGAGCTATCCAAAGACCAGGATGTAAATGCTGCTTTGCTATCGGCTGCTAAGGGTCAAATTAAGCGGGGGGTTGCCTCTTCTTACAGTAAAGGCATCCAGCAAGCTAATAAAATTGAACCCGGTCAGCCGAAGTATGAAGAAGCTCAACAGTTAATTGGAGAGTGGAGCGAAAGTATTCTCAAAATTGCTAAGTTGCGCGGCTCTCAAGGAAAGCTGAAAGAGGCAGTTGAAGCTGCTTCGCTGGTGCCGTCGGGTACTAAGAGTTATCAGCCGGCTCAGAAGGATATCGCCAATTGGAAAACGAAGCTCCAACGCCAGCAGAAAAAAGGTTGATTTAGTTGATAATTTCTCGGTTTGCCACCGGGAAATTATCTTAGCGACTGACCGAAGTAGGTCGTTCGCTCGCTCGATACCTCTTGATAGTGCAAAAAAGAGACCGACATATCGATAATTTAAAACCAATAATTTTCTGCACCATTTCCCCTCCCCAGCTTCGGCGGGAGGGGATTTTCTATGCCCCCTGGCAGGTTCGTTTTTGTAGAGTGAAAGATATCGTATGGGCTGGTTAATTGGGGTTGCATAATACTGGGATGATTTTGATGTTTTTTGTGGATGGGCCCATGAGCCTGAAGGCGTGTATTTTCACAGCAGGCGGGACGCCTAACCCTACTCCCCACAATAATCCTCAAATTGTGCAACGCGGGTTAATTAATATCTTTAATTCACATCCAGAGTTCTCTAACTCGGCGCTTTCACCGTCAAAAACGAGGTGTTTTAACAATAAAACTGGCGGTATATATATGTTTAAATGCTGAAGAACTGTGCAATTATTTAATTTTAATAGTCAAGAAAAAGTTAATTTTTGTAGTTTATTGGGTAATAATACTATGCGCTTAATTTATAGTTAATTTTAACTTTATTGGTCAGCAAATTGGGCTATATCGAATTGCTATCTAAGGGAAATGGCTAAGGCAAAATCGCCTTAAAAGATCGGGTATGCAGAGTTAATTTTTTTTATCGCTCTTTGTGGGCTATTAGGAGCGATCGACGGATGGAACACTGTTTAAACTTGTGCTGTTTTTAAATTATTAGCAGTGACCGATCTGTTATGAATTATACAAAATGAGCCGTTACTGGCAATTCTCGCCGACGAGCGATCGCCCTCAATGAATTCAGGAAACAGATTCACCGCCACACAGCACAAAATATCTGGATTCGCAAGCTGCGAGTCTTCGTTGGCCCGGAGCTCACAACGCTGCCTTAATTAACACAAATAAGGGCTTTGCAAGAAAATCCCAAAAATATTTCCTTGAGAAACAAGAATAAAAACTTGCTCGCTTATTGTAGCCCCGGTAACAACACGTATGCCTAAAGTTATAGTCCACAGCCAAGTCTACAGGACGAGCTAAATCAATAGGGTGATGTGGCAGTGTCCGGGTGTTAAGAGGGGCGATCGAATAGGAATGTTCCCGGAGCGATCGCTTCCCAATCGGGGGGTGTAAAACCTAGGAAGGCAAGGAGTTGGAGACAATGCTGAACTTTTTGAGTTCAGGAAAGTAGCGTTAGCACTAAACTCTGCCGTATGGTGGAAATCGAGCCAACTTTGTAACAGTTCTTAACTATAAAGAATTCTGCCAAAACTGCTAGCATAGTGACACTTTTGCTAGCAAAAACAGATAAAGTAAATAAAGTTGGCTAGCTCTAGACGCCCCGATCCCCATCCTGGGGATGTTGAATCAATTTGATTCATACCAAGTGGTTTTAGAGTTACAATCGGAAGCAAAGCATCGCTATTTAACTGAGTTCTTTACTTACTTTTACTTTCAGCTATGAACGTGGATTTTATCAAAGCCCAAGTCAGGTTGCTACAGGGTGCAAGTTCATCGGAGCGAGAAACCCTTATGAAAAACATCGGCGTCTGTGCTGGCGTGATCCGACCCGGAGAGTACGTGACTCCGCAACGGAAGCACGCTATCACTCTGTGGCTGCAAACAAATGCGGTTCGCCTCCGGCTTCCCCAACTTCCTCTGGACTTATCCGGCCAAAAGCCTTAACAGGGAAGTAATCAAGAGGTAGCGACAGAATCAAAGAAATTAGTCAATCTTACCTAAAAGTTCGTTTTTATTGAGCTGTACAGGATCAATGAAACACGATTAAGATTGAAAAAATGTTTGTAGGGAAAGTTGGGCTCGAAAACACGCCTGTGGACAAGAAGCGGCCGACCGCCTTGGTTGAAGCAGGAAGTGAACGTCAAACCTGCTCTAAAAGTAGATTTGAGTAAGTTTCACAGAAGGGATTATTCTGCACAACTATAACCTGGGTTATTTGCTTTTAGATTTGAGATTCACGATTTAGCTGGTATTGGATAAATAGGCTATTTGTGGATCGCCTGAAAAATTATCCTATTCAATAGGTATAACTAATTACAGGGGCAGTCATTGAACTGCCCTTACTTTTGAACCCCGATCCGAAACTGCTGCAAGTTACAATGAACGCATCTACTTGCAGATAGAGTTTAGGTGAAGGGGAGCATCTCATATTTGTAAAAATACTTCTTCTGGCTCCTTCCTTCTTCTGGCTCCTTCCTTCTTCATCTTTCCTTCTTCATCTTTCCTTCTGCCTCCTGCCTTCTGCCTCCTGCCTCAAAACTCCTATTTCTAGCGGAGGGCTGCAAAGGTGAGATGCTCCCAGGTGAAGTCTCATGTAAGCTGCTGCGGCTCTATATTATCTGGTATGTTCTAGAGAAGGGGAGAGGGGGAGAAGATTTGACGAGCTTTAATAGGGAATTAATATCATCAAACAGAACGAGTTATAGCAATCTTTGCAGGAGTCGTACAAAGATGTAGGGATAGTGCCTTTCTTTGCCTACCCCGACCTCATGGGGGCAACCACAGGGGGTTTGCCCCTACAAGAATTACACAAAGGATTTAGCATGGCTATATTACAATTCACTTGCTTTCTAATATATTTTTCCACAAAAATACTGTGAGCAAAAAACAAAAATTTCCTTATTTAGTTGGTTCCCGATGGACTTCACACCAAAAAACTTGGGGGTGGCGACACTTTCAAGTCGTCAACCGAAAAAACGAAGGTAAATGGGTATTTGCAGAAATGGTGGCGGCTTGCGATCCAAATGTCCGTTTTTGGCTGAACGCCGCACAGCTCAAAGACCGATCGCTCTGGCAAGCTGGATGGCAGTCTACGCAAGAATTAGAGGAATTAGAAACAGCAGACTAAAAGACAGGGCTGTGGGGTAGAGTGAGCGGAACTTCCGTCGCCTGCTGCTATCGTTGCGATCCAAACCAATACGGAGTGATATCAATTCCGGTTGCACTCATACATGATTGTTGACTGTTGACTGTTGAAGGAGGGGTGGAAAAACTCAATGGTTGAGTATTAACTGTTAACTCGATTTTATTATTTTGATGCAACCGGAAGCGATATGAGACTTTTTCGGTGTTGAAAAATCTTTTACATAACTACAAGTTCTGGAAACCCTTATGTAGCAGCGTTTTTGCTTAAGTAAGTCGGTGGGAAAAATCATCCGTATGTAACAAAACATTAAGTACGGCGATCCGAACTCAATTTAATGCATTTTGTAGGGTAGTGTCCTTTTTTTCCTCTGAGGCGTGTCCTAAATTAACCCAAATGACAGAAGCTGCTAGATAAATTGCACCTAAAAAGTTTGCAGCGCGTTTGTCGTAGCGGGTTGCGATCGCTCGGTAGTGCTTGAGATTGACTAAGGTCGATCGTTCCATCTTTCCAGCGGTACTGGGCGCAACCTTCCCGCTACTTCAACACTCGGCCAATTCGGATCAAAAGTCAAATTTTCCAACGTTCCATCGCTGTGAATTAAAAAAGTATCCTCAATTTTTGCTCCCGACAAACTAGGATTCCAAGCCACAGCCATATTTTCTGCCAAAATATCTGAAGTAGCCGGATTCGCCACAATTTCCCGCGCCAAATATCCCGTAGTTCCGCCTTGATGGTGTTCCGCAATTGCTTGAGGATATCCGTGCTCTTCGTAAGTAGTTTTAAGCGTATCATAAACCGCATTCAGCGTTACTCCCGGTCGGCAAAAATTTAGGGCCGCTGCTTCAATTTCTCTGACTTGTCGGTGCAACTCTGAATGCTTTTCCCCAAGAAAATCGAAACAGACAAATCTAGTTAAATTTGCATACAAACCCCATCCCCTCGCGCAAAATACTAACATTGCTTGTCGTCCAATTTGTTCGGCGGTTGCTGTGGCGTGGCGGTACAGCGGCAAACGCCTTTCTCCCGCAACTAATGTCAGGGCTGGATGCAAACCTCTCGCCCACAATGCCTCTGCACCGGCTCCCGCTAGCTGATATTCTGTCCATGTGGGCTTGGCGGCGGAAAGTACCTCTGTCATCGCTTCGCTGGCTAAACGCCCGACTCGCCGATATCGCTCTAATTCGCTTGACATCATTGTCTGTTTGCGGGATTGTAAAGATGCGATTATTGGCCTTTCTTGGGAAGTTGGCCGATCGCTCATGACGTTACCGCCACCAGTAATTTTTTTGACGAAAGCTTCGCGCTGTGCAACATCAGCCCAAGGATAGATGTGCATTTGAAAGTTGGCTGGCAATTCCTCGTCCTGCAAGCGTTGAGCTTCGATTTCATCGGTGAGAACCCAAGCGTTTTCGGCAGTAATTAATATTTCTGCAACTCCGGTTTCTGCGGTTAGCAATACTGTATGGGAACCGCCGGCTGTGGCCCAGGCAAACCAGTCAGTGCCTCGCAAGCGAAGGGATCTCGCTTTTGTTTCGGTTAAGGCTTTGCGGATGAATTCGAGTTTGCTTTCAACTTCTGGGTTTAATGAGTTTATCATATATGAAATAAGGAAGAAGGAAGAACGAAGAAGGAAGAAGGAAGAACGAAGAACGAAGAAGGAAGAACGAAGAACGAAGAAGGAAGAACGAAGAACGAAGAAGGAAGAACGAAGAACGAAGAAGGAAGAAC
>NZ_JAUBUJ010000110.1:0-12462 GCF_036705405.1 Microcoleus sp. B13-B6 | reverse complement strand
GAAGAACGAAGAAGTCAACTCCCCGCTCCCCCAGAAGGGGGGAAGGAAGAAGGAAGAAGGAAGAAAATCACTGATTTTAGTTAACATTGGCTAAATCTAAAATCTACAATCTCTAAAATCTAAAATCTAAAATCTAAAATCCAAAATCGATAGATACTGCTTGCAATTCTTTAGCTTTTTCTTCGGGTAAAGCGTCGTTGGCAAACATTCCGGCGGCGAGTTCGGTTCCTGCTAGGTATTTTAATCGCTCGCTCGATCGATAGGGCGGATAAAATTGGGCGTGCAAATGCGCTTCTGGATGGGGTTTCCCGTCTGTGGGCCCTTGAAACCAAGCCATCAAATAAGGGAACGGGCGATGCCACAAACCGTCGTATTTGAGGGTGACTGTTTTTAAGGCCTTAGCGAGTGATTGGCGCTGTTTTTCCGTCAAATCGACAAATGTAGCAGCGGGGGCGATCGGGGCTATCCACACTTCGTAAGGGTAGCGGGCACAAGCGGGGACAAAGGCGATCGCCTCGGAGTCTAAATAAATAATTCGCTGTTTGTCGGAAATCTCTTTTTGAATCAAATCTTGCAGCAAACCGGTACTATTTTTTTGATAGTAAACCGATTGACATTCTAACATCCGTGCCGGCACCGGTGGCACGAACGGATAAGCGTAAATTTGACCGTGGGGATGGTGCAAAGTTACTCCGACTTCGACGCCGCGATTTTCAAAGGGCAAGACGTATTGAATTTCGGAATTGCGGCCAATAACTGAAGTGCGATCGGCCCATACTTCTAACAATAATTCCAAGTGAGATAACTCCAAAGAAGCCAAGGAAGCCTGCGGATCTTGAGTAAAAACAACGACTTCGCAAATGCCCTTGGCGGGCAAAGTTTCGACAATATTTGCAGGTGCGTTTTTTGCTTGCAAAGTCAGCGAGGGAAAGCGGTTGTCAAACACTGCTACATCGTAATCTCCCGGCGGCAATTCTGTCGGAAACTTAGCGTTAATTGTAGCTGCCAGCGGGTTGTATTCCGGCGGCGGCATGAAAGTTCTTCCCTGACGGTGGCTGGCGTATGCTACCCATTCCCCCCGCAAAGGATGCCACCGAAAGTGCGGGTTTGCCTCTACGGGTTCATTGCTGGGACTTACGGCCGCGATACCTTCTGGGATTGGGTAGCGACTGTACAGTGTGAGTGGGCGGCCGTCTGGTTTTAGCAATGTTTGGGCGTACATTTTTTGTAGGGGCGGGCGATCGCGTTTAATATATGTTAGGAGTATAACTTCGTGCTTTGAGCATCCGCCCCTACCTAAAGTCGCAAATTATTTTAACAAGTTTAGTTTGCAGTACCAACGTCAGCCGATCGTCCGCAAGTCCGCCAGGGGTTGAAACCCACGGGGTTTTTAGCTAAGGTGCTCGCTATGAGGACTAATGAGTTCTTGATTCGTATCTAAGAGGACTTTAGCTTTGACAGGACTTACGCAGGCCCCCTATATATAGGGTGCAAAATAAGGGATCTCCTTTTTCTCTCATCAAGAGTGAGCCTCACGAGATTAAAAACTTGATGGCTCAAAAAATCACCAATTCTCCTGTTTAACAAGATATAGCAGTAGGAAAGGATACTCGTCAGACTAACTATTGCAGGAGAGATGAGTCAGCATTAGTTTTTTTAATGAGGGCTAAAGTCCTGACTACGATCGCAATTCCCAATTACCCACTATATTTATCGATCGACCATTCGATCGAGCTTTTCCTTAACCAACAAATCTAACAACGATCGCAACAGAAACAAGCCACCGAATCCCGAAACCGCAAAAGCTGCGATCGCCCCCGTTTGATATCCGCCCACTAGCAGCACTGCACCCGACAAAAACACAAAACCAGTCAAACAAGCGAAAATTAGAGTTTTCAGGGCTAAATTAATGCGTTTCAAGGCTCTTTCGCTCTCTAGATTTCGCACTCTAATTTGCAGTTCGCCCTCTTCAATTCGCTGCTCCAAACGCTTGAGAAAAACTTGCGATTTACTCGGCTGCCGTAACTTATATGTAATAAAACTTCGCGCTTGCCTTGCCAATTCTCCGATCGCATTTCCCCGCCCCTTGCTCACCGCAATACTCTTGACAAAAGGCTGAGCGGATGCTATGAAATTGTACTCAGGGTCGAGAGTTCTAGCAATGCCGTCGAGAGTCGTTACCGACTTGACAATAAACATCATTTCTGCAGGCAAGCGAAACGGTTGCTGCTCGAACATGATGTAAAGTTCGTTCTTAATTTCATTAAAAGCTTGAAAGTCGATCGGCTTATCAATAAACTTATCCAACAGAAAAGCAATCAGCCTGCGTACCGGCATCATATCCGGCATCCGCTCAACTAAGCCGATCGTAATTAAAGTATTGAGTACCTCGTCAGTATCCTTTCTCATCACAGCAAAAAAAGTCTTGACCATTTGGTCTTTAGCCAGAGACTTCACCTCAGCCATCATCCCAAAATCGTAAAAAATTAAGCTACCATCTTCTGTCACCGCCAAATTTCCCGGATGCGGGTCAGCTTGAAAAAAACCGTCAATTAACAACTGTTTCAAATAACAGCAAATTCCGAGTTGATTGAGTTTCACAATATCGACTCCAATCGCCTCTAAACTAATGCGGTCGTCTACTTTAATACCGGGTGCGTATTCTAGAGTTAGCACTTTTTTAGTAGTGTATTGCCAGTAGACTTTCGGGACAATAATCTGAGGATATTCTCGAAAATTATGGCTAAAGCGATCGGAATTTTTACCTTCTTGCAGGTAGTCAATTTCTTGATATAAAATCTTAAAAAACTCGTGATAAATAGATTCCAGGTCATACTTGCGCGTCCCAGGCAAATAGCGATCGCAAAAACGCATCACTTGGCGCACCGCCTTCACATCCAAATCAAATAAACTTTCCAAACCCGGACGCTGCACCTTTACAATCACATCTTCCCCGGTGTGCAGCCTTGCTTTGTGCACCTGTCCCAGACTCGCAGCCGCCAGAGGCGACGGGTCAAAATCGCGGTACAAAGCATAAATATCCTTGCCTAACTCTGATTCTACAAGAGCGATCGCCTCTTCGGAACTAAACTGAGGAACCCGATCTTGCAACTGTTCGAGTTCCT
The DNA here is from genome assembly GCF_036705405.1 of Microcoleus sp. B13-B6. Lineage (NCBI taxonomy): Bacteria > Bacillati > Cyanobacteriota > Cyanophyceae > Oscillatoriales > Microcoleaceae > Microcoleus > Microcoleus sp. B13-B6. The sequence goes on along the minus strand of NZ_JAUBUJ010000110.1, from coordinate 9,337 downwards.
TCACATACTCAAGCGGCAGCAAATCCGCCCGAGTCGAGAGAGACTGCCCGATTTTAATAAAAGTCGGGCCTAAATTCAGCAAAGTATTGACCAACCAATGAGCGCGAATTCTCCTAGTTTGAGGCGAATTATTTTGCAGCAGTGCGTCCCACCACAAAAAAAACATAAACTTTCCCGCCGCTGCAAAAATGTCTATTTGCCGTGCCAGTGGCGAATATTTAGAACGTTGCCAACGCAGGGTTTTAGGTGCAGCTTTTGTGAGCATAATATTGGCGATCAAATTCCATGCACCGTGACAATTTTTAGGGACTATCCAGGACGCAGAAACCGGCTTGTACGAAAAGACGGGTTGCAGACCTTTGAAACAGTTACAAAACTCAGTTTCTTTGGTCTATACTGCCTAATATCATCTCCGGCTATACAATTATAATTAAGTTCCTAGTAAGTAATGCAAGTCCTGATTAATTAATAAATAGAGGACAGTCGTACTCACTACAAACACGCGCTAATTACAGGCTAATAACCTGGCATAATATAAGTCCTGGGGAAAATCAGCAATCGAGAACCGGCAATTTAGACGGCAACCAGACCAACAATTCAAAACAGAGGACTTGGTAGCGTTTACGACATTTCCAAATCTCCCTCTTCGGGCAAGTCTTCTAGTTTCGCCTGTTCGCTGCCAATTCCCAGCAGCTTCTCAACCGAACTATTCTTCTACATTACAGAGTTCCGCTGCTAATTGCGGCAGAGTCAGAGTAAAAGATGTGCGCCACAAATTGTCAGCTTCTGAACTTTCGGCAGGACAGCTAGATACATCAATAGTACCATTCAAGTGCTGCACTAAAGACTTTACCAGCGCCAGACCCAAACCCGTACCGGCGATAGCTTGGTCAGTAATGCCAGTGCCACGGCGGAACTTGTCAAAGATGTGGGGCAAATCAGCCGCAGAAATGCCGCGCCCGAAATTAGAAATGCTCAGGACAATATAGCCGGCTGCCTCAGACGCCTCCAAAACTACCGCCGTTCCAGAAGCAGAGTATTTTCCAGCATTCGTCAGTAGTTCCAGTAGTACCCGATTGAGAATGTCCGGGTCAGTTTCCCAGCAAGGGGTCAACTTGGGCAAATCCACCTTAAGAGTCAATTGCTTATCCGCCCACTGTTTTTCAAAATCCCTAACTAAATCTTGAAATAAACGGTTGAGATCGATTTTGATTAGAGAAATCGGGAATTGCTGAGGCTCAAACTGCTTGAGGGCCAGCAAATCGTTAACCAGAGCAGTTTCCTTAGAACACTGCTGTTCTAGAATGTCGAGATACTTAGTTCGATTCGCTGACGGCTGTTCAGCTTGTTTGAGCATCAGAATCGCCAGCTTCATGATTGTTAAAGGGGTACGCAACTCGTGACTCAGAGTGCTGAGAAACTCGTCTTTAATCAGCTTCAATTTCCGCATTTGCTCTAGCTGATTGGCAGATTGTTCGTACAGCTTCCCCTGCACGTCGAGGCTTTGCTGCAACTGAGCGGTTCTGTCGAAGACTACGGTTTGCAATTCCTTAAGCGTTTGAGTTTGGATAATCATCTTGCTCGCTTGAGCGCTGACTGATTCGAGAACTTCTAATTCTTCCGGGCTCCAAGTGCGCGGCTCGGAGTGCTGCAAAACCAAGAAACCTAAAACTGTTTCGTGGCAGCTACCGCCCGTGAGGGGAACCAGCAGCAAGCCGCGAATGCCTTGGAGTTTCAAAATTGCTGTGGCTGCCTCTTGTTCTTTGCCGATTAATTCGCCTGTGTCAACGAGGGCGAGGGGTTTGGGTGCGCTGTGGAATGCTTGGTGGCACAAATTAGATTCTGACAGCCAAAAAGCGGGAGAGTTATTGGGTTTTGAGTTGGGGATTCTGGATTGGGAATTAGCAGTTTTATCCTTGTTTTTTGTTTTGGGTGTTGAGCTTTTTTTGCCGATCGCGCTTTGTGATATTGCCTGTTTGTTTGGATATTTTTTTACAACATATTCGCCAACTAATTCGACTTTCGCTTTGGGAGTTTGATTGGGGGAGCAAGTTGTAAATAGAGGATCTGTATATTTCAATAGGAGGATTTGACCTCTATCTACTTCCAGGGTATCGACGGTATTTTCAATAACTTGCTGCAATATTCGATCGACTTCTGAATTGGTGTCGATCGATGCAGCAACTGACCTGAGTAGATTTTTGTATTTAGCTTGTCGCTGTAACTGTTCGTTTAAGCTGGCAATTTCTTGAGTTTTTTGAAGGTGAGAAATCGCGCTGCCGATCGCGTCTGATGCGGATTCAAGGCGCTGCAGATCGGCTACCGACCACTCGTGAGGTTGCGACTTACCAACAATCATCATGCCATTTACAGCCCCTCCAAATCGCGCAGGCCCTGCCAAAATTGCCCGAAAAGGCAGCGGAGTCACAGGGGAATTGGGCGATGAAGTTGGCGGAATATCAAGATAGTCGGATATCGCCACTATCTCGCCGTCTGCTAGGACGTTTGCCCAAGCGGGGTGTTGGAGTGATATGCTAGGCGGTTTTAATCTTGTGGTTTGGGGGTGTTCCGGTGTTTCCGTGGAATCCGCAACACCAGCCACATAGGGAAAATCGCTGCTATTTTGCCAGTAAGCATTCGGATTTACTACTTTCTGGCCAACCACAGCAGTAACCACACAGAAATCTGCCCCCCATGCAACCCCCAAAGTATTGGCTATTTGCAGCAGCAGGAGTTCTCGATCGAAGCTGGTGGCGAGAAGTTGGCAAATTTGTCGCCCGATAAGGGCAGGATCGACCTGGAACTGCATAAGACGATCCAGAAATTTTTGGACTGATACTGGTTCTTGGATTTGCGGTAAATGCAAAGTGCAAGACTCTGACGGCGATCTGTCGATCGAAGTAAAGTCTTGATTTCCCTGGCGATCGATCATGGCAACCAAGCCTTTATTCTAAGATGTTTGAGCCGGCTCCCGCTGCCAATCTAGAACCTCTCCATAACTGTCGGCTTGACGGTTATGAGGCTGCTTTCTGTGTTTGTGCAGCCGATCGGCGGGTCGATCGATATGTGAAAATATACCCAGAGCTGACTGAGTTCTATTTTCCTGTTTTCTACCCTTCGATCTGTACGGGATGAACTTTACCATCCTTTACCGGATGATTATCAATCCCATTCCCGCTAATTTTGACCCCCTCGCATCTAGGATACAAGCCCCTGGATTCATCCGTCCAAAAATAAAAAACCTGTATCCGATGAAACTTGCCGAACGTATTTATCCGTGGGGTCGCCTCTAAAATCTAAAATCTAAAATCTAAAATCGATTGACGGTTATTAGTAGTATGAAGTTTTTCTAGAGACCGCTTAGTGACACCCATCTCCTCACCCTGTGATGTTTCCTATTTAAGTTTGTGATCTTAACAAATTTTTATTTTGATACAAATCGGCCGATCGAGTAACGCCGATCGCAAAAATTCAAAATCCCCAAATTATGACTCATAACGCCGGCTGAGAGTTTCCGAGTTTTTACTCAACAACTCATTTTTCACAACACCTAGAGCAGCGCGGCGAACTCTCTTGTTAAATTTATCTGCTTACTTATTTTGTGCTTCCTGTTGGGCTTTATCGCTATTTTGGCGGTAAAGTGCTGTCCGGTTCTGAGCCGTTGTGTAGCGGGGATGCTTGGAAGGCACTGCGGCCATCAAATCGGAAGCTTGCTGCCACTTAGCAGCTACGACTAACCAATCCTGGCGAGATTGAGCGGTTTTGCCCTCGGTGGCTGCTTGTTCGGCTACTCGCACTGCTTGGGCAAAAGAGTCAACAGCAGAATTAACAGTCTCCTTAGAAATTTTCAAAGCAGGTTTTGCCTCCGAGGGAGGGGCACTGGCAACTGCTTGGGTGCTGGCTTGGGTGCTGTTTGGCACTTGGGAATTAAGTCCTTTGTAGATGGCGGCCGCTGCTGCAAGCAACAGCACGGTCAAGCTGATGCCGCCGACGATACCGCGCTGAAATTGTCGCGGTTGCTGCATCGATCGAGGTATAGCCATTCTCGGCAAAGCCCGCTTGCCTGCCACAGCTTGGCGTTCGTGATGGTTGCTCAGAGCTAAACGCTTGAACAAATTCGGCTTTCGGAGTTTAATTTCTTGAGACCACAACAGTTGATTTTCGGGATCGCGGCTAATTTCTTCTAGCCACAGCAGTTGGTGTTCTCGGACAAGCCGGCTGTTGATGTTGACTCGGCGAATATTGTGGGGCGAAATGCGTTCCAAAATTTCTCGGACTCGATCGACCAAACTAGACTCTTCGAGCAGTTGGGGCGTTGCAGCTTCGCACAGCAGTTGCAGCACCCCGTCGGCAAACACGGCCCTGGCCCTGACCCCTACCTGTGCCAGTTCGTCATTAAGGATTTGAATAATCGATGCAACCGAGCCCTCGCGAGCTTGTCGAGCAATGTCATCTATTGGATTTGCCATAAAACTATCTTGACGCTTAGCAATCTGTTAATTGTTAACCCAAAGTCTCGGATCTAATTTTTACTCATCAGAAAATTGGGTAGAAACCTCGTCCTTTTAGGACGGCTTTATCTTACAATATAATTGGTCAACGACCCACCCGAGACGATGGATCAAACAGCCTATACGAGCGAAGTTCAGCCCGAGGTGCTGGCGGCGAAGCAAAATCGGTAGACCGGGATGCATAGGATAGGGCAATGGTAAACATCCCTAGAATCAAAAACGAAGAAGAATTCCGTTTGGTATTCGACACGTAAAAACCGCTTTCTCTTGCGGGGTTAGTCTGTGGAGCGAACATAAGACCAAATCTCTTTTAGGGTGGAGGCAGTTGCGAAGAAGCAGAAATTCAAATCGTGAGGTTTGGGAATCCCCGTCCGCGACGGTCGGGGTGGATGTCAAACAGGTTATCACTGACACTGCCAGGTTAAAATGAACAGATGCAAATCTTGCATACCGATCCACTTAAAATTATCACCACAGCATCGAACGAGGCTAACAGGAAATAAACTATGGGTAAAGTAATTAGCGGTCAAATTTTTGTTGTAGACGACAACATCGATACAGATCAAATTATCCCGGCAGAATACCTGACCCTGGTTCCCTCGAAGCCGGACGAGTACGAGAAACTAGGCAGTTACGCTATGATTGGGTTGCCCGATCGCTACGGTAAGTTTATCGAATCCGGTGAACAGAAAACCCGGTATCCGATTATCATAGCGGGCGAAAATTTTGGCTGCGGTTCTTCGCGGGAGCACGCTCCGATCGCTCTGGGGGCTGCAGGCGTCACAGCAGTGGTGGCTTTGTCTTACGCGCGCATTTTCTTTCGCAATTGCTCGGCTACTGGCGAATTGTACCCGATGGAATCAGTTGAGCGGCTCTGCGACTTGTTTGTAACGGGCCAAGAAGTGACGATCGACTTTACAGCAGAGGTAATTGTCAACCACACTCTCGATCGAACTTTCTCGCTCAAGCCGTTAGGAGAAGTAGGGCCAGTGATTGATGCCGGAGGGTTGTTTGACTACGCGCGCCAAACGGGAATGATTGCGGCTCGCTCTTAACTTTTAAAACCCCTGCAATGTCAGGGCTGTTTCGGGACAACCACGGGGAGTAGGGGTCGGATTGCCCCTACGGAAAACGATGATTTTGTAGGGGTAGTGCTACCCCTACTCCCCGTGCCTACCCTCCCCATCCACGATTTGCTCGTGTTTCAGAGATTGGGGCAGCCACGGGGGGCTGCCCCTACAAGAGAATGAAACAGCTCTGCCTGCAATGTAGGGTGCACCACCGATCGCACCTTACGAGTATCTGATACTTTTAATCCCGACAATCTCCCACAACCTGAGAGAATCCGAATATAGCACACTCATCAGACAGGTCCCAGAGCATGGTGGTATCCCACAAAGCTTTAAGGAAAATCCCTAAAGCGCTACTCAAACTTGGTGTTTTCTAACCACAGTTGGGGCCTTGAAAAATTTTAGAGCCACCTAACTTTTATGGCTCTCACCGTATTTTGCACAAATTTTGCACAAATTTTGGAGGTGTATTCTTCACTGGTTTTGACCAACCTCGAACCGCAAGGATTACAGAGATGCTCTCAAGCGAAAGCTTGAGAGAAGTGAGAGAAAGTCGAAGTCATCATTACTGATGGTTTTATGCAGGCTACTTCAGTCTACACCAATTGTCATGAGTATTACCTACAAGTCTAGGAAAATATCATCCTAGCAATTGCTCCCTGCTCAAACCCATGCAATGTAGGGTGCGTGCCAATTTTCTCAAATCGAGTCAATAAAATTCAATAAAATACGCTGGTGAGCAATCCCAAAAGGTCGCACATCTCCTGACTGCTCAGAAAAGCATTTTCCCGCCCGAATCTGCTCCGGTGTCAACAACTTCATATCCCAACCCTCAAGCAAAACTAAATCCTTGACATCCGCACTAAGTTGTGAATGAAAAACGTGGCGAACCACATCTTGTTCGACATCGCAACAGAAAAAAGAAACACTTGCAGGAGCATAGCCAATTTCCTCTGATAATTCCCGCAATACAGCCACTTGGGCAGTTTCTCCCGGTTCCAAGTGTCCGCCAAACAAAGCCCAATGTCCGGGATACCTGATATGAGGAATATCGTCTCGCAACTGACAGAGAAACTTGCCGTCTTGGTATAAAATCGCGATCGCAACGTGAATTTTAGTCATTAGTCATTACTCATTAGTCAGTAGTTATTAGTCATTAGTTATTTAACAGGAATACACGGATTAATTATCGAGTATTCCTCAGATATTAAATAAATTAGGAAGAGGGAACCAAGAGCAATTATCAAATAACAAATAACAAATAACCCATGCCTATTTCCCCTTGTCTGAACTGGGAGTCCGCTTTAATTGTTCCATTTCCTCAACATAAACTTCACCTAAATCCTTTCCGGCCAATTCCTTCAGAGTAATACTCTTGTAGCGGACTTCTCCCTTCAGCAACACTTCATCGCCAAGCTGGGGCAACTCTTGCTTGGTTAAAATCCACATACTGCCAGTACCATCGTCAAGTTGATAAGCCGCATTCCCTACAAACGGAGCGCGATTTTCTACCTTTCCCCGGAGATAAACTTCAGCATCCACTTGCCGCTTTTGTTGAACGTCGCCAATGCTAGCAACATTAAAACCAAGATTGAGTTGAGACATGGGTAAATTGCCGCAACTGAAGAAACCGCTGGCGAGGATTAGCGACAAAGTGCTGGTACAGAATCTTTGAACCCAAACTTGCTTATTTGCAGTAGTCATTGGTCAACTGATTTGAGATTTGAGATACGACTTACTTTAACAGAATCCCCAGAATCGATCGCAAGTAAGAAATTTCTCTAGTGGAGTCCTTGACGGGGATTAAGCTAAAATCTAAAATCGTCAGCCCCTAACCCAGAGTCTACAATGGATGCCAAAACTGCTCAAATACTAGATGGCAAAGCTTTAGCGACAAAGATTCAAAGCGAGCTGAGCGATCGAGTCCGCGCCCTACAACCCCAAAAGGGGCGTCCTCCCGGACTTGCGGTGCTGATGGTAGGGGACAACCCAGCTAGCGCAGCCTATGTTCGCAATAAAGAGCGAGCCTGCGCTAAAGTTGGCATAGCTTCCTTCGGCCAGCATTACCCCGCAAACGCTACTCAAGCCGAACTAGAACTTGCAATTCGTGCACTCAACGAGGACGATCGAGTAGACGGCATTTTAGTTCAATTACCGCTACCAGAACACTTAGATGCAATTTCGCTGCTGTACCAAATTGCTCCCGATAAAGATGCTGACGGACTTCACCCTGTAAATTTAGGCCGTCTCGTGCGCGGGGAAGAAGGTTTGCGGAGTTGTACTCCCGCCGGAGTGATGCGGTTATTGCAGGAATACCAGATTGATTTAAAAGGAAAAAATGCCGTTGTTTTGGGCAGAAGTATTTTGGTAGGTAAACCAATGGCACTGATGCTGTTAGAAGCCGACTGCACTGTTACTGTAGCTCATTCGCGATCGCAAAACCTAGAATCGATTACCAATCAAGCCGATATTTTAATAGCCGCAGTCGGCCGCACAGAAATGATTACAGCTAATATGGTCAAACCCGGATCAGTAGTAATTGATGTCGGTATTAACCGCGTCGTCAATCCAGACGGTACGAGTCGTTTGGTCGGAGATGTGGACTTTGATGCTGTTAAAAAAGTAGCCGAATTTATCACGCCGGTGCCGGGAGGAATCGGGCCGATGACTGTTGCTATGCTTTTGGAAAATACCGTTTCGAGTTACAGCATCAAGTAGAAGTAGGGTGCGTCGCTGTGAGATTGTATATCGTAGTTGAATATTGTCGATGGCGACGCACCTTACTCCACTGTAGGGTGCGTCGCTGTGAGATTGTATATCGTAGTTGAATATTGTCGATGGCGACGCACCTTACTCCACTGTAGGGTGCGTCGCTGTGAGATTGTATATCGTAGTTGAATATTGTCGATGGCGACGCACCTTGCTCCACTCTATGTCAATGATAAAATGACACTATGGTAATGCACCCTACTAACGATTATGTCAAATTATCGTAGAGCATTTGTACCGGGAGGTACTTACTTTTTCGTTTTAAATACATACAAAAGGATTCCTTGGCTGTCCAGCGATATTGGTCGCGCAGGGCTACGAAAATCTATAATGAGAGTCCAAAAACTCTATCCTTTTACCATTGATGCGATCGTGCTTTTGCCGGATCACCTTCACATGATTCTTACTTTGCCGGATGGCGACAGCAAGTACCCAATTCGTTTGGGGTTAATTAAAGATTTTGTAACCCGATATTACGGGCATAAATTGGGAATAGAAGCAGAAATTAGTCAGTCTCGTAAAAAACGCAAGGAAAGTAACCTTTGGCAGCGTCGATATTGGGAACACGTCATTCGCGATGAAAATGATTACGCTCACCATTGCGATTACATTCATTATAATCCAGTTAAACATAATTTGTGTCGGTCTCCGAAGGATTGGGAATTTTCTAGTTTTCATCGATTTGTTGCTCAGGGGATTTATCCTGAAGATTGGGGCGCGAATGAAGTACCGTTGATTCCTGAAGATATTGGCGGAGAATTATATTTGTAGGGTGTCACGAAGTATGGTGCGTCGCTATGAGATTTTATATCGTATTTGAAGATTGGCGATCGCGACGCACCCTACAGTTTGACAGAAACCGGAAGTATGGTGCGTCGCTATGAGATTTTATATCGTATTTGAAGATTGGCGATCGCGACGCACCCTACAGTTTGACAGAAACCGGAAGTATGGTGCGTCGCTATGAGATTTTATATCGTATTTGAA